>NZ_JBUEQR010000060.1:0-50781 GCF_054968985.1 Streptococcus sp. 1F3
CCTCCTAGAAGCTGACGCTTCTTCGTCGTATTTCCTATTTTCACTTTGTGCTTTTAACGCTCTCACATCTTATTTGTATCTTAATTTAAAAGAAACCATTTTCATAGACATTAGGGTTGAAAAGTGAATGTTTTTGGTTTATAATGTGTATATCGTTCGTAAATAAAGGAGATTTTTGAAAATGGACAAGTTTTTTGGTCTAAAAGAACATGGAACGACTGTTTCAACGGAGATTATGGCAGGTTTGACAACCTTCTTTGCCATGTCTTATATTTTATTTGTTAACCCAAGCATATTGAGCGTTGCAGGTATGCCTTCGCAAGCGGTATTCTTGGCAACTATTATTGCAAGTACCGTCTCTACTCTCATCATGGGCTTGTTTGCCAATGTTCCTTATGCCTTGGCACCAGGAATGGGCTTAAATGCTTTCTTTACTTATACAGTAGTTATCGGGCTTGGCTTTAGTTGGCAGGAGGCATTAGCCATGGTTTTCCTCTGTGGCTTGTTTAATATTTTTATTACAGTGACCAAGGTTCGTAAGAGCATTATCAAGGCAATTCCGGTTAGTTTACAACATGCTATCGGAGGTGGTATCGGGGTCTTTGTTGCCTACCTTGGCTTCAAAAACGCGAATCTGATTACTTTTTTGACATCAGGTTCTGATATTATTACTGTTAATGGAGTGGCACCTGCAGAAGCAACAGCAGATACGTTCTCAAATGGTGTTTTTTCTGTCCTAGCAGGCGGAGGGGTCGTTCCAGCTATTTCAACTTTTACAGATCCAAGTGTTCTTTTGACGGTCTTTGGCTTAATTTTGACAGCTATCCTCGTCATTAAAAATGTCCGTGGTGGTATCTTGATTGGGATTTTGGTCACAACCCTTGCCGGTATTCCAGCAGGTGTAGTTGATCTGTCTTCTATTAATCTTGCAGAAAATCATATTGGAAGTGCCTTTGCAGAATTGGGGACAACCTTCCTTGCAGCCTTCGGGGGAATGGCATCACTCTTTAGTGATACGGAACGTTTGCCTTTGGTATTGATGACTATTTTTGCCTTCAGTTTATCGGATACCTTTGATACGCTCGGAACCTTTATTGGAACAGGGCGTAAGACAGGTATCTTCTCAGCAGAAGATGAAGCTGCGCTTGAAAATGGGAAAGGTTTCAACTCAAAGATGGACAAGGCTCTCTTTGCAGATGCTATTGGTACTTCGATCGGTGCGATTTTTGGGACATCAAATACAACGACTTATGTTGAATCTGCTGCTGGTATTTCAGCAGGCGGAAGAACTGGTTTGACTGCGGTGACGACGGCTGTTCTGTTCTTGCTCTCAATCCTTATCTTGCCATTTGTTGGTATTGTACCTGCAGCGGCAACTGCTCCAGCCCTCATCATTGTTGGGGTGATGATGGTATCTTCATTCCTTGATGTGGATTGGAGTAACTTTGAAGATGCGCTACCAGCTTTCTTTGCAGCCTTCTTCATGGCACTTTGCTTTTCTATCTCATACGGAATTGCAGCAGCCTTTATCTTCTATTGCTTGGTCAAGGTCTCAACGGGTAAGGCAAAAGACATTCACCCTATCCTCTGGGGGGCAACAGCCTTGTTCATTCTGAACTTTATTATCTTGGCTATTCTTTAATGAAGTCTTTCATTTATAGGCGGGTTGGGTCAAATAAGATCTACCCGTCTTTTTTCTGGAGATTGCTCTAAATATGAGGTGAGTCATAAAGAATGATAGGGAAAGGAAAGCTAATACTCTTTAACAATCAAAAGGATACTTGGTCAACTTGCCTTGGTGAAGGCTCGTTCTACTTCGGCTTCGTTTCCTAGTCTTTTATTGAGTATAAATTATAAAATGACAAAGTATAGCGACTGTGGTATAATAAGGGGCATGTATAGTCATAATGAGGAAGAATTGATAGCACTTGGGCAGGTGATTGGTCGTTCGTTACAGGCAGGCGATGTACTGGTTTTGACCGGAGACTTGGGTGCTGGGAAGACGACCTTGACGAAAGGAATTGCTCAAGGTCTTGAGATTAAGCAGATGATTAAAAGTCCGACCTATACCATTGTTCGCGAGTATGAGGGACGCTTGCCCCTCTACCACTTAGATGTTTATCGGATTGGAGATGACCCTGATTCGATTGATTTGGATGATTTTCTCTATGGAGATGGTGTGACTGTGATTGAATGGGGCGAGCTTTTGGATGCTTCGCTTTTAGATGATTTTTTGAGGATTATCATTGAAAAAGTGGGTGATGCCCGTAGGCTATCCCTTCTTCCTCAAGGACAACGAAGTCAGACCTTGGTAAGGGAGATTGAGCATGGTAGAGATGAAAAAAGAGATTTTCTTTGAGGAAGCGGAAAGGCGCCATGCAGGAGCCTTCATTGCTTTCATGAATCAAGTGGCAGGAGAAACAGACTTTCTCGTTATGGGTGAGACTGGTTTTCAGTTGACATCAGATGAGTTAGCGCCTATTTTTGAAAATAGCCTTGGTAGTCCAAGTCAGCTCCACCTTCTTGCCTTTTGTGGAGATGAGGTCATTGGGGCAATCACTGTTCGTGCTTCTAGTCAATACCGAATCAGCCACATTGGGAATGTCTTTATTGCTGTACGAAAAGATTATTGGGGTCATGGAATTGGGCGCATTCTTTTAGAAGAAGTTGTCGAATGGGCAAAAAGCTATGGCATTATTAAGCGGCTCGAATTGACCGTTCAAGTGCGAAATAATCGTGCGGTCTCCCTCTATCAAAAGATGGGGTTTGAAATAGAAGGTACTCAAAAATGGGGTGCAAGAACAGATGAAGGAGAATGGCTTGACCTGTATTACATGGGCAAGTTGATAGATGATAGATGAGTATTGGTAAGAAAATTTTTCTCATGTTCCTAGCGATTATTGCTCTAACAGTAGGAGCTGGAGCACTTTATGCAACGACGGTATTGAACTATTCGACAGATAGTTTTTCCAAGACCTTCAAATCGGTTGAGGGACAAGAGGAAGACCATGTTATTGAAGCGACAGAACCGCTCACAGTCCTTTTGATGGGGGTGGATATGGATAAGGCTAGTCGTGGTGGTAATTGGGAAGAAGGGCGGAGCGATTCCATGATCTTGGTGACGGTCAATCCCAAAACCCAAAAAACAACCATGGTTAGCTTAACGCGCGATATAATGGTAGAAATTGCCAATGCTGATGGTAGTTCAAATGGAACGGTTGAAAAACTCAACCATTCCTACAGTTATGGTCAAGCCCCGATGGCGATTGCAACGGTTGAGAAGATGCTAGATATAGACATCAACCGCTATGTTGAGATTAATATGGATGGTCTAATTGAGTTGGTAGATGCCATAGGTGGAATTACGGTGAATAATACCCTGGGCTTTCCGATTTCAATCAGCGAGTACGAACCAGCCTATACAGCAGTAGTTGAGCCTGGAGAGCAACATGTCAATGGGAATCAAGCCCTTGTCTACTCTCGGATGCGTTACGATGATCCAGAAGGGGATATTGGACGTCAAAAACGCCAACGTGAAGTGATTCAATCGATTGTGAAAAAACTGCTCAATCTGGACGGGATTACCCAATACAAGCCAATCTTAGATGCCATTTCAAACAATATGCGGACAAATGTGTCGATTACACCGACTTCTTTTCCTGCCCTTCTAGGGTATAAAGATTCCCTAAAGACGATTGAAACCTATCAGCTGGTCGGAGAGAGCCAGATGATTGACGGTCTTTCTTATCAAATTCCAACCAGTGAAGAACTCCTTGAGATTCAAAATATCATTAAGACTTCGCTTGATTTGCCAACCTCTACTGAATTAAAAACCAACGTTAGAGTGTCAGCGACGGCTACCCCGATTTCAGTGCTGAACGCCTATACCAATCTGTCAGGCGTCACCACCCCTGTCGGGGAGGGAGTGACTTCAACAGAAGCTAGTGGATTGGACGCTTCTCAACAATAAAAAACCAAGCTAAAACAGCTTGGTTTTTTAACCAACTCCGATAACAATAATCCCTTCTAATATGATAAGAAGAAATGCTAAAAGGTTTTGTTTTTTCATACGGAAATCCTCACTTTACTTTAATTTTTCTTTAGTATATGCTATTATGTAGGTGGATATAAAATATTCCCATATATGCGTAAAGGAGGAGAATATGAAAAATTTTGGAGAAATTTTCAAGAAGTTTCGTGAGTCAAGAGGTTTACGCTTGAAAGATGTTGCAAAGGCTGGGATCTCAATATCTCAGCTCTCGCGATTTGAGAAAGGAGAGACAGATTTGACGATTACCAAGTTTATGTCTATTTTAGATGAAATAAATATGCCGATTGATGAATTTATGTATGCAGTTCATGATTTTCACCGTGATGAGCTAAATGAGATATTGTTTAAGATGAGATACCTGATATCTATTCACGATGTAGAAGGAATGAAACAACTTCTTTATTCCCAAATAGAGTTAAAGAATGGTCGGGGAAAATTTCAACAAATTAATATTATTTTGTTAAAAATTCGACTACAAGATTTATCAGGAGAAAGATATTATACAAAAAATGATTTATCTTATTTGTCCGAATATCTTTTCAGTGTTGAGTATTGGGGTTGTTATGAACTATTGATATTTATGAATACTTTGGATGTATTAAAGCATGAGACTTTTATGGTGTTAGCAAAGGAAATGTCTAGACGTTCAGATTTTTACAAGGAAATACCAACCAATAGACGCCTTGTTTCAACGATGTTGCTAAATGCTTTTATAACATGTATTGAAAGGGGGAAATTGATCGATGCTTTATATTTTGAAACAAAGTTAAATCAATGTTTTTTCATTGAGACTGAAATGTATGAACGGTTGATTTTCCAATATGCTCAAAATCTTTACAAGTATAAAAAAGACGGTGATACTAAGGCTATTATTGAGATGAAAAAGTGTATTGCAGCTATGAAATTAGTAGGAAGCAGGCATGTGGCACAGACTTATGAAGCACATTTGAAAAAAACACTAGTTGAGTAGTATACTCATTTAGTTTACACCTAAGGGTAGTTGTAGAGTGAACAAAGTTCGAAAGGGCTAGGCTTTCCACTAAAGGGATTCTCAGCTGTAACTCGCTAAAGTGAGAGCGGCTAGCTACCTATCTTTACTTGTGGGAGGTTGGAAACAAAAGCAAACTAAACGTCTATAATATGCAGATAGGGGAATTTTTAATTGTATTTTTAGGAGTATAGTACGATTATATTATCAAAATTAGAAAGGAGTAGTAGGTATGTCTAAAGAACTTGAGAAAGTCCTTGAGTCCAGTGCTATGGCTAAAGGCGATGGTTGGAATACTTAAATGTTTCATTTGTTTAACGTATCAGGGCAGAGGGACAAACCTCTGCCTTTTGAGGAAGGTATCACTTTATGAAAACTATTTCAGATAATGTTCTATTCAGATTAGAAAAATTTGGTGGAATATTGATAGATAAAACAAATTTTAACCGTTTAGAATTAAATGAGTTAGAAGCCAGTTTTCTATATTTAGTAAGACATCAAGGATTTGATAGTGCAAAATCATTTTTCGAAAATGATATAAAAAAAGGACAACTAGAACAAGTAATGTCTCTAGATATTTACGCAGAAATTGCGGATATGACAATCTTAGAGGGTCCCAGAGAGACTTTCCAAAGAGCAAGAGAACAAATACTATCTTTGAAAAAACACAATCTGTTGAGTTTTCCATTAGAGTTGGTTATATACCCAAGCATGTATTGTGATTTGAAGTGTGGTTTCTGTTTTTTGGCGAGTCAAGAAGATAAAAATGCTAGACCAGCTGAAGATTGGGAACGAATTTTATTGCAAGCAAAGGCTAATGGGGTACTCAGTATTTCTATATTGGGAGGAGAACCGACTCGATACTTTGATATAGATAACTTATTATTGATATGTGATAAACTTAAGTTAAAAACAACAATAACAACCAATGCACAACTAATAAAAAAAAGCACCTTGGAAATTATTGTGAAGTCAGAATATATAGTGCCAGTACTTTCCCTACAGACACTAGATTCTAAATTAAATTTTGAATTAATGGGAGTAAGACCAGATAGACAAATAAAATTAGTAAAATACTTAAAGTTAGTGAATAAGAAATGTAGAATAAATACAGTTTATACAAAGCAAAGTGATCAACAAATGATAGAATTAGTTGATTTTTGTATAGAAAACAATATAGACAGATTTTCTGTTGCTAATTATTCAGAAGTTACTGGATATACTAAAATAAAGAAAAAATTTAGTTTAGCTGATTTAAGAAGATTAAATGAATATATTACAGAATATATAGCAAATAAGAATTCTAAGCTAAATTTTGCAACGGAAGGTTGTCATCTTTTTACTGCTTATCCTGAATTGATTAACAATTCTATTGAATTTACTGATTTTGATGAAATGTATTATGGTTGTCGTGCAAAATATACTAAGATGGAAATATTATCTAATGGTGATATAGTACCTTGTATAGCTTTTTTGGGAGTAAATCAAGTTAGACAGAATGCTTTTGAAAAAGATTTAGTAGATGTTTGGTATCATGATTCGCTTTATGAGGGAATTCGGAAATTTAGAACCAAAAATAGAGACTGTCTATCTTGTGGTTTGGTAAAAATTTGTGAAGGTGGCTGCTACGTGAATTTGATTAGGGAGAGGGATCCGGAACTTTTTAGGGATCCGGTTTGTGAACTATGAAAAAAAGTAACGATTACTTGTTTTGGATGAATATATTTCTTTCCAGTTTACCTTACTATTTTGTAGGGATTCTTTTATTGAAGCAGGTGGGATTTACTTTTACGGAGATTGCCACTTTATCAGTTATTACGGAGTTATTCGGCTCGGTTTTTGACATTCCTTTGAGCTATGTTTCAAATAAGATTGGTTACAAAAATGTTTTGATTCTTTCCATGATATTTTTAATCATAGCGTTAAGCTGTTTATTGTTTGGAAACTCAAAAATGGTGTATCTAGCTGCAGTATTTTTTGGATTATCGGAATCACTGTCCTCGGGAGTACTTAATTCGTATAACTTTGAGGTTATTGATAGTGATTCAGAGTATAAAAAGTTTCTAGGGAATCTTAATACCATGAAGTACATTTTTGTTGCGATGATTACCATAGTATCTCCCTACCTACTGCGTATACATTATACCTATCCGATCGTTATTTCTATTACATTGGTGTTTTGTAGTCTGTTAAGTTTAATGAGGTTGCCAGAAATAAGAAAAGAATGTAGTAGCGAGCATAATGTTTTTTCCTATAGGTATATCAAATCCATTTCATGGCACCTTGTTTTACTAGGTGTCGCCTTTTCAACTCTAATCATGATTAGTAATTCTTATGCGGCTGTGTTATTAAATGAACATGGAGTTCCGTTGGATATTATAGGGATCATATTATTTCTGTTCAATTTAGCAATGGCTCTTGGGAGTTACTTGAACATTCGGTTTGAGATAAGTTTATTACTTCCCTTTTTGGCTATTTTTATGTTTTTCCAAGTGAACGCGATAGTTCAAGTTGTTATTTTTCTGATGATGAGAGTTCTCAATTCCAGTTATAATAATCATTTTTATTCTAAATTTAATACTACGGTGGAAAACAATAGGGTCATATCATGGTCAATATATAATTTGTTTATTTCAATTAGCTTCATGTTATCGGATTTTTTGGCTGGAATTTTTGCAGATTATTTTGGGATAAAAAGTAATTATTTAATTTTTGGTACAGCAAGTGTCCTTTTTTTGGTCTACTACCTTATTTTAGATAGAAAACGAATTGTTTCTGAATAAATGGAGAATAAAAACAAGCTACTCGTATGATAATGTGAGTAGCTTGTTGTTTTTAAAATGACGCAGAGGCTTGAATTCGTCTTTCTGCTTGGTCTTACTATTTCGCTTGTATTTTTTGAATCTCATGCAAATTGCCAGCAATTGATTGTTGGTAGACGCGCAGCTTGTATTGGAGGTCGTCAGCCAGTTCTTGAAGTGGCTGTTGATAGCCTTGGATAAGGGTGAGCTGGTCTTGGATATTCTGATAGCTATCCTGCATACGATGGATGATATCCATGGTTTCTGTCGTTTCGCGTGCGATTTTCTCTCGATTTTTAATCGCTAGATAGGTGATGGTAGCAGCGGTTCCTGCTGCGATTAGGTGTGCTAGTTTCATTTTGCCTCCATGCGTAGTTGATCTGCTAATTGTGCTAGGGCTGAAAAGTCAGGCTCCTTGGTATCAAAGGAGATGTGTAATCCATCTTGGTCGTCAAAGCGAGGTAAGAGATGGATATGGGTGTGGAAAACGGTCTGTCCTGCAGCTGCTTCCATATTGCTCAGTAGATTGATACCAGCTGCTCCGAGCTTTTCTTGTAGGTGTTGTGCGATGGTCGGGATTTTAGCAAACAATGTTGCACTTGCTTCTTCCCCCATGTCTAATAGGTTGCGAAAGTGTTCTTTGGGAATGACTAAGGTATGGCCTTTTGTAACCTGGGTGATGTCTAAAAAAGCAAGAATATGCTCATCTTCGTATACAGTAGATGAGGGAATATCCCCAGCAACGATGCTACAAAAAATACAGTCTGACATAAAGCAAACTCCTTTTCCAAAATTCTGTTATAATAAGTATATCAAATTATAGGAAAAAATGTATGTTAGAAGTAAAAAATGTGACAGGTGGCTATGTGAATATTCCTGTTTTAAAGGACGTTTCTTTTCAAGTATCTGACGGAGAATTGGTCGGCTTAATCGGTCTAAATGGTGCAGGGAAATCAACGACGATTAAGGAGATTATCGGTCTTTTATCGCCCTATCAAGGGCAGATTCTGATTGATGGGGACAGCCTTCAGTCAAATCCCCAAGACTATCGGAAAAAAATTGGTTTTATTCCAGAAACGCCGAGCCTCTATGAAGAACTAACCCTAAAAGAGCATTTGGAAGTAGTGGCAATGGCATATGGCCTAGACTGGGAACAAGCCTTTATACAGGCGCAAGGACTGCTCAAACTCTTCCGTTTAGATGAAAAATTGGACTGGTTTCCAGTGCACTTTTCAAAAGGGATGAAGCAGAAAGTCATGATTATTTGTGCCTTTATGGTTAACCCAAGCCTGCTGATTGTTGATGAGCCGTTTTTAGGACTAGACCCTGTAGCGATTGATGATTTAATTCATTTACTAGAAGAAGAAAAAGCCAAAGGGACCTCTATTTTGATGTCGACCCATGTTTTGGATTCGGCTGAAAAAATGTGTGATCGGTTTGTCATTTTGCATCAAGGTGAGGTGCGGGCGCAGGGAAATTTGGCAGAACTACAAGCAGCATTTGGTCGGGAGCATGCCAGTTTAAATGACCTCTATCTTGCCCTTACCAAAGAAGGAGCAGGGGTATGAAAGAACTGTTTCATGAGCGCAGGTTAGCCTTTACCCAGCGCTGTCTCAAGTATCTTCGCTATGTTTTAAACGACCATTTTGTCTTGGTCTTAATGGTCTTACTTGGCTTTTTAGCCCTTCAATATCGCTCGCTTTTGGAATATTTTCCGGCAAATCCTTGGCCTGTCTATCTCCTAGTCGTCATGATGAGCCTATTGCTCTTTTTTACAGGGCGGGTAGCGACTTATCTAGAGTCAGCTGATCGGATATTTCTCTTGCCCAAGGAAGGAGAGGTTTTCCAGATGATTCAGTCCGCACGCCTGCGTGCTAGTCTGATCTGGGGAGTGGTGCAGGTTTTAGGGCAGGTTTTGCTCTTGCCCATCTATTTGAGATTGGGTTGGTCTTTGCCTTTCTTCTTGCTCTATCTCTTGATTCTAACTGCAGGAAAATACGCCTGGGTCGTCTTTCAGACAGGCTTTCTAGCTCAGTCGGGACACTTGGATTGGGATAGGGCAGTCCAGTATGAAATTAGGCGCAAACAGGGAATCTTACAGTTTTACTCTCTCTTTACACATGTCAAGGGGATCAGTAGTGATGTCAAAAGGCGCAAGTATCTAGACCCTCTGTTAGCTATTGTCCAGAAAAGGCAGGATAGGACTTGGGTTTACCTATTTGTTCGGAGTTTTTTACGGTCGGGGGACTTCTTTTGGCTCAGTCTTCGCCTAGGAACCTTGAGTATAGCTAGTCTTTTTCTCATTCAGGAATCTTGGCTAGCAACGGGCTTAGCGCTCCTATTTGACTATCTCTTGCTCTTTCAGTTGTTACCCCTTTACCATGCCTATGATTATCAGTACCTAATCCGCCTTTATCCTGTTAGTCAGCAGGAGAAAGTTTCGAGTTTTAAGGGGACGGTTCGATTCATCATGTATCTAGTTTTCATTCTACAGTTGCTTATGGGAATGCTAGTGTTAGCAGATAAAGTATATCTCTTTATACTAGCAGGAGTAGGACTGATTCTTACGCATCTATATCTGGGGGTTAAATCAAAGAAATTGATTGACTAATGAGATGAAAACTAGTAAAATAGTAAGGAATTTTTAAAGGAGGACTGGCATGCAATTTGATACAAGCGGACTTCGTCTGCAATCAATCGCCGGAAATAGTGGCAAAGCATTTAAGGGCATGCGAACAGATGGGACGCCCGTTTTTGTCAAGTATGAAATGCCGCCGATTGTTTCTGCTTTGGCGCATGAACAGATTACCCCTCCCGTTCTGTCAGCTAATCGGGAGCTAGGGGTAGGACAACGTGTTGAGCAGGAATGGTTGAATGGTCATATCCTCACTCGATCTGAAATGGGGGGCAAGCAGGTTCAGCAAATTTTGGTACGTATGCATTACTCTAAGATGCTACTCAATCAAGCCTTGCAACTCAATTACACCTATCAAGAGCCACAGGATTTGGTTCGTAAGTGGCAGCAAGAAGCACCAGCCAGATTATCAAAAAATACCTACCTACAGTCGGTTTGCAGTGATTTGTTACATCATTTACCAACCTTTCGTAGGGAAGTGGCAACCTTTGTCCATGGGGATTTACACCATACCAACTGGGTTGAGACAACGAGTGGCTTGATTTATCTGACAGACTGGGAGACAGCTTGTGTAACTGATCGAATGCTGGATGTTGCCTATGTCTTGACCCATTATATTCCAAGGCAATCGTGGGAAGAATGGCTGAGAGGCTATGGTTACAAGTACAATCAAACTGTTTTGAATAAGATTTACTGGTATGGTCAGCTAGGCTATCTCAATCAGATTGCAAAACATGTCGAAAGCTACGACATGGAAGCAGCAAATAAAGAAATTTACGCCTTGCGGTATTTCCGTAAGAGCTACTATAAGGAAGTATGAGAGTAAGAAATCGTAAAGGAGCTAGTGAGATGCTCCTAGCCTATCCTCAGTATGTCATCTTGACGCCTGAGGAGTGTAAAGGGAAATGGGCTAGTATTTTTGGCAATAGCAATCCTATTCACATTGAAGTTGGTTCTGGAAAGGGGCGTTTCATTACAGGAATGGCAGCGCAGAATCCAGACATTAACTATATCGGGATTGACATTCAGATGACGGTCTTAAGCTATGCTTTGGATCGTGTGGTGGAGGCAGGCTTGCCCAATATCAAGTTGTTACAGGTAGATGGCTCTAGCTTGACCAACTACTTTGCTGCAGCAGAGATTGCCCGCCTTTATCTAAATTTCTCAGATCCATGGCCGAAAAAGCGCCATGAAAAGCGTCGGTTGACTTATAAGAGTTTTTTAGATACCTATAAAGAAATTTTACCAGAAAAAGGTGAGATTCATTTTAAGACAGACAATCGTGGGCTTTTTGAATACAGCCTAGTCAGCTTTTCCCAATATGGCATGACCTTAAAAGGTGTTTGGCTCGATTTACATGCCAGTGATATTGAGGGCAATGTGATGACCGAGTATGAAGAAAAGTTCTCAAATAAGGGTCAAGTCATCTACCGGGTAGAAGCAGCATTTTAAAAATATGGTGAGCAACTAAGGGGTTAGGTTGGAGAAAAGATTTCTTTTGCTTGCTGTTCTTCGCCTTTTTTCTTTTCTCTTCTGATAAAAATGTTTGGAAAGAACCACAATTCAATTTGGTTAGGAGTTAAGCCAAGAAAGAATGGGGGCAGAAGAAACCAAGCACCTTATCGCTTTACAAGGTTTTGAAATTATGCTATACTACTAGAAAATAGAGAAGAGGAGGGTTGGTCTTGTACCAGCCCTTTCGATGTGTCTCTGAAAGGAGGTTTTTAAATGGCAAAGATTGTAGACATTGTGACACAGGCGATTACTCCTCACATCAAGGCACCCTTTGAGCTAGTGGATGTGGAGTATGGCAAAATGGGTGGTGAGGATGTCCTATCTATTTTTGTAGACAAGGAGGGGGGAATTTCCCTCAACGATACAGCTGAGTTATCAGAAGTGATTAGCCCGCTGTTGGATCAGATTCAGCCAGATCCGTTTCCCGAACAGTATATGCTGGAAGTGACGAGCCCTGGTCTTGAGCGGCCATTAAAAAATGCTGAGGCAGTGGAGAAAGCTGTTGGTCAGTACATTCATGTAAAACTCTACCAAGCAGTTGATAAACAGAAGGTCTTTGAAGGAACGCTTCTCTCCTTTGACCGTCAGGAATTAGTGATTGAGTACATGGATAAAACAAGGAAAAAACAAGTGACCATTCCCTATCAGACAGTTGCAAAAGCACGTCTGGCTGTAAAAATTTAACAGAAAGGACCTTTTGAGAAAAAGGAAAATAAGATGAGTAAAGAAATGCTAGAAGCCTTCCGTATTTTAGAGGAAGACAAGGGGATAAAAAAAGAAGACATCATTGAGGCGGTGATGGAGTCTCTCCGTTCCGCCTACAAGCGCCGCTATGGCCAATCAGAATCAGCTGCGATTGAGTTTGATGAGAAAAAAGGAGATTTTCGGGTCTACACCGTCCGTGAGGTCGTCGATGAGGTCTTTGATAGTCGTCTTGAGATTAGCTTGAAAGATGCCTTGGCTATTTCTTCAGCCTATGAATTAGGGGATAAGATTAAATTTGAAGAATCACCTGCGGAATTTGGTCGTGTTGCTGCCCAATCTGCCAAGCAAACGATTATGGAAAAAATGCGTAAGCAGACCCGTGCGATTACTTACAATACCTATAAGGCACATGAAAAAGAAATCATGTCTGGGACAGTGGAGCGATTTGACAATCGATTTATCTATGTCAATTTAGGAAACATTGAAGCACAATTATCCAAACAAGACCAGATTCCAGGGGAGGTCTTCCAATCGCATGATCGTATTGAAGTCTATGTATACAAGGTAGAAGACAATACGCGTGGGGTCAATGTATTTGTTAGCCGTAGCCATCCAGAAATGATCAAGCGCCTAATGGAACAAGAAATTCCAGAAGTCTATGATGGAACGGTGGAAATCATGAGTGTTGCTCGTGAAGCAGGTGATCGAACCAAGGTTGCGGTGCGGAGCCACAATCCCAATGTAGATGCTATCGGAACGATTGTTGGTCGCGGTGGTTCAAACATTAAGAAAATTACGAGTAAGTTCCATCCAGCGCGTTACGATGCCAAAAACGACCGCATGATTCCAATTGAAGAAAATATTGATGTTATTGAATGGGTGCCTGATGAAGCAGAGTTTATCTACAATGCTCTTGCTCCAGCAGAAGTGGATCAGGTCATCTTTGATACAGAAGATGGCAAGCACGCCACTGTTGTCGTGCCAGATGATAAACTGTCTCTTGCCATTGGCCGTCGGGGACAAAACGTACGTTTGGCAGCCCATTTGACTGGTTTCCGTATTGACATCAAGTCTGCTTCAGAGTACGAAGCAATGGAAGCAACGCTTGATGATGAGGCAGAGGTCGCAGAAACAGTCGCAACAGAAGAAGCAGAAAAATAAGCTCGTCGGGAGGTACTTATGGCAAAGGCTAGAAAAATCCCCTTACGAAAATCGGTTGTTTCGGGAGAAATTATTGATAAGCGTGATTTACTGCGCATTGTGAAAAATAAAGAAGGCCAGGTTTTTATTGACCCGACCGGAAAGGCAAATGGCCGTGGTGCCTATATCAAGTTGGATAATGCAGAGGCAGCTCAAGCCAAGAGGAAACGGGTATTCGACCGTGCCTTTAGCATGGAGATCGCTGTAGAGTTTTATGACGAGTTGATTGCTTATGTTGACCACAAGGTCAAAAGGAGAGAATTGGGTCTTGAATAATCAGCAGAGAATATTGCATTTACTCGGATTGGCGCAGCGGGCTAGTCGCCTGATTTCAGGTGAAGAATTAGTCGTTGAAAGCATTCAAAAACAGAAGGCAAAGCTAGTCTTTCTAGCCTACGATGCAGGATCTAATCTAAGTAAGAAAATTACAGATAAAAGTCATACCTATCAGGTAGAAGTCATTACCGCGTTTTCAACGCTGGAATTAAGCTCGGCAGTCGGTAAGCCACGTAAGGTGTTGGCTGTGACAGATGCTGGATTTACTAAGAAAATGAGGTCTATTATGGAATAGAACAGGAGGACAAGATATTGTCTAAGAAGAGATTGTACGAGATTGCCAAGGAATTGGGCAAAGAAAGCAAGGAAGTTGTCGCAAAAGCAAAAGAATTGGGGATTGAGGTGAAGAGTCACTCCTCAAGCGTAGAAGCGGAAGTTGCACAACGGATTGTCGCAGGATTTTCTGAAGTGAAACAAAGACTTGAGAAGGTGGTTGAAAAGGTCGAACAAGCGCCTAGCAAGAAAGAAGGGGAAATGTCTAAACCTTCCGAAACAAAGGTTGCGACTCCATCGTCTCAAGTTGCAGCGAATCGTCCAAAAAGTCGTAATTTTAAGGCAGAACGTGAAGCACGTGCAAAAGAGCAAGCGGCTAAACGCAATCAAAGAAAGGCTCAAGGACGTCCGCAAGAAAATCGGTCAAATGGACATCAAAAACCACGGCGCAACTCCAATGAACAGGAGCGTAAAGGTGGTAAAAACCAAGGGATTGATAAGCGTTCGTCTCAAGCTAACCAGAACTCAAACCGTACTCCAAAAACTCCAAGAGTAGAAGAGACACGTGCGAAAATTGATTTCAAGGCTCGGGCAGCGGCTCTGAAAGCAGAGCAATTACAGGAATATGCACGGACAAGTGAAGAACGTTTCCGCCAAGCACAAGAGGCAAAGAAGCAGCCACAAAAGCCAAAGGAAATCAAATTTGAAGAACCTGTAGTAGAAGCAACACCGAAAAAGGTTGCACCAACACCTGCAGCGGTTGAAGCTAGCTCTACTACGGATAAGCGTCGGAAAAAACAGGCTCGACCAGATAAACGCCGTGATGATTTTGATCACGAAGAAGATGGTCCAAGAAAACAACAAAAGAATCGAAATAGTCAAAATCAAGTGAGAAATCAAAGAAATAGTAACTGGAATCCAAACAAGAAAGCCAAAAAAGGCAAACAGCACCAAGCAGCCAAACCTATCACTGAACGGAAGTTCCACGAATTGCCAACTGAGTTTGAATACACAGCTGGTATGACCGTTGCAGAAATTGCAAAACGGATTAAGCGTGAACCAGCTGAAATTGTGAAGAAGCTCTTTATGATGGGAGTTATGGCGACCCAAAACCAATCCCTAGATGGAGATACCATTGAATTGTTAATGGTGGATTACGGAATCGAAGCCAAAGAAAAAGTAGAGGTCGATAGTGCAGATATCGAGCGCTTCTTTGTAGAAGAAGGCTATCTTAATCCAGAGGAAATGGCAGAACGCCCACCAGTTGTGACCATTATGGGACACGTCGACCACGGGAAGACCACTCTTTTAGATACCCTTCGAAATTCACGTGTTGCAACGGGAGAAGCAGGAGGGATTACGCAGCATATTGGTGCCTACCAAATCGAAGAAAATGGCAAGAAAATCACCTTCCTTGATACACCGGGGCACGCTGCCTTTACTAGCATGCGCGCGCGCGGGGCGTCTGTCACAGACTTGACTATCTTGGTCGTTGCAGCAGATGATGGTGTGATGCCCCAGACCATCGAAGCAATCAACCATTCAAAAGCTGCCAATGTTCCTATTATCGTTGCAATCAATAAGATTGATAAACCAGGAGCAAATCCTGAACGTGTCATCGGGGAGTTGGCAGAGCATGGGGTTATCTCAACCGCTTGGGGTGGAGACTGTGAATTTGTTGAAATTTCAGCCAAATTCAATCAAAATATTGATGAATTGCTAGAGACAGTTCTCTTAGTTGCTGAAATCCAAGAGTTGAAGGCAGACCCAACAGTTCGTGCGATTGGTACGGTCATTGAGGCACATTTGGATAAAGGAAAAGGTGCAGTTGCGACCCTTCTTGTCCAACAAGGGACCTTGAATGTACAAGACCCAATCGTTGTCGGAAATACCTTCGGACGTGTTCGTGCCATGACCAATGATCTCGGTCGCCGGGTTAAGGTGGCAGGACCTTCTACCCCCGTTTCGATTACTGGTTTGAATGAAGCACCGATGGCAGGTGATCATTTTGCAGTATATGAAGACGAAAAATCAGCGCGTGCAGCAGGTGAAGAGCGTGCGAAGCGTGCCCTCTTGAAACAACGTCAAGTCACCCAACGTGTTAGTCTTGAAAATCTCTTTGATACCCTTAAGGCTGGTGAAGTTAAGTCCGTTAATGTCATCATTAAGGCAGATGTACAAGGTTCAGTTGAGGCGCTTTCTTCCTCACTTCAAAAGATTGAGGTAGAAGGTGTCCGTGTCAATATCGTCCATTCAGCAGTCGGTGCTATCAATGAGTCTGATGTTACCCTAGCGGAAGCCTCTAATGCGTTTATCATTGGATTTAGCGTACGTCCAACACCGCAGGCTCGCCAGCAGGCAGAAACGGATGATGTAGAAATCCGTCTCCATAGTATTATCTATAAGGTCATAGAGGAAATGGAAGATGCGATGAAAGGAATGCTTGATCCTGAGTACCAAGAGAAGATCATCGGGGAAGCCCTTATTCGTGAGACCTTTAAAGTTTCAAAAGTGGGCACAATCGGTGGATTTATGGTGATCAACGGAAAAGTGACTCGTGACTCCAGTGTCCGTGTTATCCGTGACGGTGTCGTCATCTTCGATGGAAAACTGATCAGCTTGAAACACTTTAAAGATGATGTCAAGGAAGTGACCAATGGCCGTGAAGGTGGACTGATGATTGAAAACTACAATGACCTCAAAGTAGATGATGTCATCGAAGCCTACATCATGGAAGAAATTAAAAAATAAGATATAAGAGTGTTTAACACGGGTTTCACTCGCTTTATTTCCCATCTTTAGCAGTCTATCCTTAGACTGTTAGAGCATAAAGTGTACCAAGAGAAGAAACTCTTCACTGGATAGTTTCTTCCGTAGCCGTAGAGTGAACAAAGTTCAAGGGCTACAGCAAAATAGGAGTTTGACGCATAGACAGGAGGAAAGATTATGGCACATCATTTTCGTACAGATCGTGTGGGGATGGAAATCAAACGTGAAGTCAATGAGATTTTACAAAAGAAAGTTCGTGATCCACGCGTTCAAGGTGTCACGATAACCGATGTTCAAATGCTTGGTGATTTGTCGGTAGCCAAAGTCTATTACTCTATCATGAGTGATCTGGCTTCCGATAATCAAAAAGCACAGACAGGGCTTGAAAAGGCAAAAGGAACCATAAAACGGGAACTTGGTCGTAAGCTCACCTTGTATAAAATCCCGGATTTAGTCTTTGAAAAAGACCAATCCATTGAATATGGGAACAAGATTGATCAAATGTTACGTACATTAGAAAATAAAGGGTAAAAAAACGGTCCAGTGGACCGTTTTTTCCTGAGCTTAAAAAATGAAAAGCGAGGTAGAGTCCAGTGGACCGTTTTTTCCTGAGCTTAAAAAATGAAAAGCGAGGTAGAGTCCACTGGACCGTTTTTTCCTGAGCTTAAAAAATGAAAAGCGAGGTAGAGTCCAGTGGACTGTTTTTTCCCGAGCTTGAAAAAAGGAAGTGAGGAGAAACTCAGGGGCTGTTGTTTTGAAAAGTTTTCAATCATTCTTGAAAAACAGTAGAAAATATGAGAAAATAGTAGCCATACTTTAGAAATGAAGTAGGGCGAAGCAGGGCTTGCTTCTCCATTGCCTAAGAAACGCTCAAAAAGGAAATAGTTGATAGAGGTAAGTATCAATCAAAAAATCTTGTTGTGGGGTGGAATATGAGAGACGATATAAAAATCAATGACCGCGCCTTGGCGCTTGAGGATCAGCTAATTGAGACCTTAGAAAGTATTTATGACCCAGAAATAGAACTCGATATTTATAATCTTGGCTTGATTTATGAAATCAGTCTAGATGAAAAGGGATTTTGTAAGGTGGTCATGACCTTTACAGATGCAGGCTGTAGTTGCTCTGAAACCCTACCCGATGAACTAATTGATGCTTTAAAGAAAATTGATGGCATTGACAATGCAGGTATTGAAGTCGTCTGGTTCCCTGCTTGGAAGATGACTAGGATCAGTCGCATTGGCCGCATTACCTTGGGCATTAGTCCGAAATAAAGAACACCCAGTAAGTCAGACAGTACACAGCTTACTGGGTGCTTTTTTACGCCCTTTGTATTTTTTATTTGCCTTATACTCAATAAAAATCAACAGTAGACTAGCTTTCACAATTAAGAATTGTGAACGGTTGGAAATGAGAGTAGCACCGCTCATTTCCTTATAATCGAATCCGAAGGTAGAACTAGCCTTCCCCAAGGCAAGTTGATGAAGTATCCTTTTGATTTTTCAAGAGTATTAGGGCTTCTCGACAGTCTTTGATATGTACAGAGGTTAGGTAAGGGATAGCCTTATCTAGCTGTTCAGGGCTAAAATCCCACCATTTTAGGTCTTTCAAAAACGCAATCGTTTCTTCGTCAAAGCGATAACGAATAATATGGGCTGGGTTTCCAACTACGATGGCATAAGCTGGAACATCTTTAGCCACTACTGCTTGACTTCCAATGACTGCACCATCACCAATGGTAACACCAGGCATAATGGTCGCTTCACGCCCGATCCACACATCATTTCCAATCATAGTGCTATATTTATCTGGCATATCAGCTGCGGTCATTCCTAGTTTTTGGCTCCACTTGTCGCTGATGAGATTAAAGGGATAAGAGGAGATGCTTGCAATACTATGGTTGGCTGCTCCCATGATAATTTCAACGCCATTTGCAATGCTACAGAATTTTCCGATGCTTAGCTTGCCACGCTCTTCAAAGTGATAGAGAATATTATCGCGCTGAAAATCTTCATTCTCGCGCTCTAGCGCATAGTAGGTAAATTCACCTATGTGGATATTCTTTGCCTGGACGGCATTTTTTAAATAGAGCATCTGACGACGTTCCTCATTAGGGTATAGTGCTTCTTGGGCTATTTGGTATTCTTCAATCATTCTGTTCCTCCAGTCTTTCTATTGTTTCTACAATTGGTTTTTGAATCATTACAACCTGTGTATCTAGGTCTTTAAAGCCAAAGGTCTCATCAATACATTCTGCCCAATATTCAAGGTGCTTTTTATCAATTTCAGAATCGGATTCTTCAACCGTGATGCCACCTATGCCTTGGACAGAGTACCAGTAGAGATATTCTTGATCGTCTAGAATTTCTCTGAAGATCGTTTCGACATACATTTTTTCACCCTCAAGGGTTAGGAGGGTTTCTTCCATATGGCTATTTAAGAAATTCATCCATTCATCAACGACAGACGATTTTCCTTCCTTGACCTTGAAGCGGGTTAGTTCAACTGCATAGTTCATATTTTTACCTCTCTGAAAACCCAATCATTTGTTGATTGGGTTCTTCTTCATCTTACACTCTTTACAATGAAACTTGGACATAATTTGATGAGTGCACGTTCTTTTAGTCTGTTACCTGAAAATAAGAGGCTAGGAGAGTGTTCTCTATATCTATGTCACTTCATCTGAATTGGAGTTGTAGTGAGCTTTCCTTTTATTTCCCTGTTTCTTCTCTTTTCCAGAAGTCTGTTACAGCTCCTTTTGAAGCAGAAGATACGATGTGGGCGTATTTTCCAAGTACTCCACGTGCATAGAGTGGTGGCAAAGTAGTCTCGGTCTTCCGGCGCTCAATTTCTTCGTCCGACACAGCCATCGTGATTTCCTTTGTATCTTGGTCAACGGTTACCATATCACCGGTGCGGAGGTAGGCGATTGGTCCACCGACCTGTGCCTCAGGGGCAACGTGACCGACAACGAGACCGTAAGTACCGCCTGAGAAGCGACCGTCTGTGATGAGGGCAACCTTATCTCCTTGGCCTTTGCCGACAATCATGGACGACAAGGAGAGCATTTCTGGCATACCAGGCCCACCCTTTGGACCGACGAAGCGGACAACGACGACATCACCATCTACGATATCATCAGATAAAACTGCTTCGATCGCTTCTTCCTCGGAGTCAAAGACCTTGGCAGGCCCGACATGGCGGCGGACTTTCACACCTGAAACCTTGGCAACCGCTCCATCAGGTGCTAGGTTTCCTTTTAAGATGATGAGTGGCCCATCTGCCCGTTTTGGATTGTCGAGTGGCATGATGACTTTCTGACCTGGAGTCAAGTCATCAAAGGCTTCTAGGTTTTCAGCTACGGTCTTGCCGGTACAGGTGATGCGATCTCCGTGCAAGAAGCCGTTTTTGAGCAGGTATTTCATAACGGCAGGGACACCGCCAACTTCATAGAGATCTTGGAAAACGTATGTTCCAGATGGTTTCAAATCTGCTAAGTGCGGTACCCGTTCTTGGAAATCATTAAAATCTTCCAAGGTCAATTCAACATTGGCAGCGTGAGCAATGGCAAGGAGATGTAGCGTCGCATTAGTAGATCCCCCCAGTGCCATCGTGACGGTAATAGCATCTTCAAAGGCTTCTCGGGTCAAGATATCAGACGGTTTTAAGCCCATTTGTAGCATGCGGACTACTGCGCGACCAGCTTCTTCAATGTCTGCCTTCTTTTCTGGTGATTCAGCAGGGTGTGAGGAAGATCCAGGCAGGCTCATTCCCAGAACTTCAATAGCTGTTGCCATGGTATTGGCTGTATACATACCTCCACAACCACCAGGACCAGGGCAGGCATTGCATTCCAAGGCCTTGACTTCTTCTGCAGTCATATCACCATGGTTCCATTTTCCAATTCCCTCAAAGACAGATACCAGATCAATGTCTTTTCCGTTTAGGCTACCAGGAGCAATGGTTCCACCATAGGCAAAAATGGCTGGAATGTCCATGTTGGCAATAGCGATCATGGATCCAGGCATGTTCTTATCACAGCCTCCAATCGCTACGAAAGCATCTACATTATGACCGCCCATAGCTGCTTCGATTGAGTCTGCGATAATATCACGTGAGGTCAACGAAAAGCGCATTCCAGGTGTTCCCATGGCAATCCCGTCTGCAACGGTAATGGTTCCATACTGTACAGGCCAGGCGCCCGCATCTTTGACTCCTGCCTTGGCTAATTTTCCAAAGTCGTGCAAGTGCATATTACAGGGTGTGTTTTCAGCCCAGGTCGATATAACGCCCACAATCGGACTGTCGAAGCTCTCATCGGTCATTCCTGTCGCACGTAGCATAGCACGGTTGGGAGATTTGACCATGGAGTCATAGACAGAGCTGCGGTGTTTGAATGGATTACGAGTATCGTTTTCTGGCATAGGAAGTCCTTCTTTCGTCTAGTCTTCTCTATATTATAGCATAAATTTTTTGTTAGCAACGTATTTGGTAAAAAAACATCTCTTATAAGAAAGCACTTTGCCTGTGAATGCAGGTTCTCAGTCCCTCTTATGTCTCCACAGGCAAGTAGAGGCAAGCTATCATCACGCTAGGTAGTTGAAGAGGTTGGAAGGAGCATGGCGAGTATGGATAGGATCAACAAGCCCCCTCCAATAGACCAGTAGGGAAGGTCAAGGGTAGTAGAGCGTCCGGATAGATTGATGATTCCCCTGAGGAGAAAGCCGGTCGTTAGGGTAGCTACTCCAGAATTCCAAAGGTTAAAGCTTAAGCGTGAGAGCTGTGGATAGAGGCTTAAGATAATGAGGAGTAGACTACTGCCGATGAGGGGAACGAGGAAGAGATAGTGCATGAAGAAAGAGACTTCTCCATAACTTAGCTGTTCATAGATTCGGCTAAAGAGAAAGAGAAAGCCAGTCAAACTGAGATAGGTTAGGCTGGTTGATTTGGTGCGTGCTGTAAATAATTTAGTAACCGATGTAGACAATATCGCTCACCGCCCTTTCTGAAATAGTTCCCCGAGTAGTGGGGTTATTGATTACTTGACCATTGAAATAGAGAGTGGATGATCCGCCACCGTCTAAGTTATAAGCAGTCCTGGCTCCGTAGGATTGGAGGACTTGGGCTAGCTGGTAAAGGGTTAGCCCTTGACTTTCGGAAGTTCGTCCATCAGAGACCACAATGATGTAGTGTTGGTTGTCAATGATACCGATAGCACTTCTGGGATTAGAAGCCATGGCTTGTCCGACTTCAGTGTGTTGCCCGACAGTAATCTGTCCATTTTCAACTAGGCTAGGTCCAAAGGCAAGGAGATTGACAACTCCGTCATTCAGCAATTCTTGAGCATTAACCTCATTTTCGTAGATGATGTGAAAAGAGCCATCTGCGTAGATTGCCAAATCGCCATTTTCTGCATCATCGCGTACGGTATCTCGATAGAGGACCCCATTTTTGATGACATAACCAGTGGAATTGGCTCCATAGTAGTCGCCATTGACCGCAAGAATAGCATTGTTTTCTCTTGCAATAGTAGAGGTTTTGGCGGTGACATTCCTACCAAAGGTATTTTGAGCTAAAGCTGTTTTGAGATAGTTTGGTGAGCTGAGCTGAATATCGGCGACATAGACGGTTGTATCATTCGTTCGAATCGTCTCGACTTGAGCCTGAATATGGTCGTCACTGTAACTAGTTTCGGTAGTAGTTGCTTGAGTAGCAGCTTTCGCTTCAGTCTGATTAATGCTCGAAGTAGTGGACGGAACAGTCGAAATAACTTCGGATAAGACGAATGTTTTGAGCATAGAATAGATAAATCCACCTGTAAGGATCATGCCTACTAGACTTGCGTAGACAAATGGTTTTTTAAAAAAGTTCATGGGTAATGGTTTTCCTTTCACGAAAGATAAACTGCTGTTGAATGATCCAAGAGATTACAAAGAGTAGGACTCCCACAAGAATCTTGACCAGGTAGAGATTGACTCCGAGAATCTGATAGAAAAGATAGAGCAGGGCTGTATCAGCTAGAAAAAGACAGAGGGCAAGGAGGAAGTAGCCTGTTCCAGTCTTTCGTAAGCTATCTGTATTTTGAAAGACAAGGTATTTATTGAGGGAAAAGTTACAGAGGGTACTAGTTACGCGTGCGAGGGTATTGGCTATAAATACGCGTGAAGCGATAGGAAGAAAAGTGAGCAGGTGGAGCATCAGAATATAGACGAGATAGTCTACCAAAAAGCCACTAAAAGAGGTAAGGGCAAAGGCAAAGAGGTTGCGGTAAATCAAGAGGCTATCCCGAATGGGACGAAAATGGGAGCTGGCATTGTCGTCAATGTAAATCGTTTGAATCGGAATTTCGATAATTGGAACCTGCTGGCTCAACTCGGTCAGCATATTCATTTCATATTCGTAGCGGTTTCCAGAAATAGAAAGCAGGTTGGACAATAAAGAGCTAGAAAAGGCACGCAGTCCTGTCTGGGTATCGCTAAGCTTGACACCTGTCTGCAGTTGAAAGAGAAAACGAGTCAAGCGATTGCCCAATCGGCTTCGAAAGGGAATGTCTCGGGTAAACTCACGACTGCCTAAAATCAAGTGTCCAGGTAGACGGAGGCTTGCATGAGCCACGCGGTCTATATCGGCAATCGCATGCTGTCCATCAGCGTCAGCCGTGACAATAGTGGTCTCCTCCTTGAGGGTGAGGAGGTGGGCAAAGCCGGTTCTTAATGCCTGTCCTTTTCCTTTGTTGCGAGAATGGTGGAGGACAGTAGCATAGTTTTTTGCAGTCTCGATAATGGCTCTTGCAGCTCCGGTGCAGCCGTCATCTACGACGATTACCTTGCAGGCTAAGCGCTCCTTGATTTCCTTGAGTAGGGTGAGGAGCTTATCATCTGGTTGATAGGCTGGTATTAGAATCGTATACATAGAATCACCTCGTTCGTTTTTATGCCGATTACTATACTGAAAAAATCTAAAAGGAGGCTAAAATACGGACTGATTCATCAATCTTTTTAGGAAACTTTAAGAAATCAAACAAAGTTAGGAATTTTCAGAAAATTCTATTGACTTTAGCTATCATTGTGATATGATAGTACATAACTCATTAAAAACGAAACCTTAATGTCTGGAACTCACCTGTTGATTTGTTGTTCGGCTCGTGATTGTCTTGCCTTGTTAGTGTTTGGTTTTTATAGAGTATGAGCTATTTTTATCTAGTATTTTGAGCAAGAACATGGTACTATATTAACTAACTAGTTGATGATAGATGAGAGGAGGAAGAGCGTTGAATCAAATTCAATTAGAGGAAGCCCGCTCGGGCTCCTATCTAATACTAGACACCTTGAAAAAATTAGGCGTCGATGTTATTTTTGGTTATCCAGGTGGGGCTGTCTTGCCTCTCTACGATGAAATTTATCGTTTTCAAGGGATTCAGCATATACTAGCCCGTCACGAACAAGGGGCGACCCATGCAGCAGAAGGATATGCCAAATCTACAGGGAAGATAGGTGTTGCACTTGTGACAAGTGGCCCTGGTGCTACCAATGCGATCACAGGGATTGCCGATGCGATGGGCGACAGCGTGCCGCTACTGGTCTTTACAGGGCAGGTCGCAACAGGTGGAATCGGAAAAGATGCCTTTCAAGAGGCAGATATTATCGGAATGACCATGCCGATTACCAAGTATAATTATCAGATACGGGATGTGGCAGATATTCCCCGAGTGATTACAGAGGCTGTTCATATTGCAACAACAGGCCGTCCTGGTCCAGTTGTCATCGATGTTCCAAAGGATATTCAGGAAACCGTTGTCGATTTTTACTATGATGATACGGTCTCCTTACCAAGCTATCAGCCAACGGTTATCCCCAATGGTCTGCAGGTTAAGAAGATTTTGCAGCAACTCTCACTTTCCAAAAAGCCCGTTATTCTGGCAGGAGGAGGGGTCAATTATGCAGATGCTAGTAAAGAGTTGATCGCCTTTGCAGAGCGCTATAGGATTCCAGTTGTCTCAACCCTCCTAGGGCTAGGAACGATGCCAGTTCAGCACGAATTATCGCTCGGTATGGGAGGAATGCATGGTTCATATGCGTCAAATATGGCATTGACAGAGGCAGATTACATGATTAATATTGGTGCCCGATTTGATGACCGCCTAACGGGGAAACCAAGCACCTTTGCCGTCCATGCGACCGTTGCACATATTGATATAGACCCAGCTGAGATTGGGAAGGTTGTCAAGACACAGATTCCAGTGGTCGGAGATGCCAAGGCAACTCTTGAAGCCCTACTGGCTTTAGAAAAAATAGAGACGAATTACGAAGAATGGACAAGTCATGTCCTTGACAATAAACGTCGAGCTCCATTCGGCTACGATGAAGATAAGGCATCTATCAAGCCCCAAAAAGTCATTGAAGTGATTGGGGAGATGACAAAGGGCGATGCTATCGTAGTGACCGATGTAGGGCAGCATCAAATGTGGGCAGCCCAGTTCTACCCTTACAAACATGCTCGCCAGCTCATTACTTCCGGTGGGATGGGGACGATGGGCTTTGGGATTCCAGCAGCTATCGGTGCCAAATTGGCTAATCCAAACCGAGAAGTCGTCCTTTTTGTAGGCGATGGTGGGTTCCAGATGACCAATCAGGAACTTGCGATTTTGAATGGCTACGGCGTGCCAATCAAGGTGATCCTATTGAACAATCACTCGCTGGGCATGGTCCGTCAGTGGCAGGAATCGTTCTATGACAAACGCCGCAGTCAGTCGGTCTTTGATGCGGAGCCGAATTTCAGACTTTTAGCAGAAGCCTATGGAATCGGTTATGCCCGCTGTAGCAATCCAGATACATTGGTTGAAGATTTAGAGGTTGTGAAAGAAGATAGACCGATGTTGATTGAGGTTCATATTTCCAATAAAGAGCATGTGCAGCCAATGGTTCCAGCAGGCAAGAGTAATGCAGAAATGTTGGGGGTGAAGTTCAATGCGTAGGATGTTAACAGCCAAATTGAGAAATTCATCTGGGGTCTTGAATCGCTTTACAGGAGTCTTGTCCCGTAGACAGATTAACATTGAATCGATTTCAGTAGGTCCTACTGAAATTACTGAAATTTCAAGGGTTACCGTCATCATTGATGTCAAAACGATGGATGAGGTAGAGCAAATCATCAAACAGCTCAATCGCTTGATCGATGTTGTTCGCGTGCGAGATATCACTGATATTCCGCATTTGGAGCGCGAGGTACTCTTGGTTAAGATTGTAGCGCCTCCATCGAAACGGGCTGAAATTTTAGCCATTATTCAACCGTTTCGAGCGAGTGTTGTTGATGTAGCACCCCATTCCATTACTATTCAGATGACGGGGGATGCAGATAAGATTGAAGCCTTGCTTCGGGTTATTCAACCCTATGGCATCAAAAACATTGCTCGTACAGGAGCAACAGGCTTTAGCAGAGATTAAGAAGTGGTATTCACTGGTGTAGTTCTTTGATATAGGAGAGAGGAAAGCAGGCTAAAGCGAATCCTAGTCGTCTCTAAGGCGGTTCTCTTGTGGGTATGTGAACTGTGTGAATAGGGCTTCTACTAATAAAATAGAAAAGAGAGAAAAACGATGGCAGTAGAAATGCAATACGAAAAAGATGTAACAGTAGCAGCACTAGATGGTAAAAAAATTGCTGTGATTGGGTATGGTTCACAGGGACACGCACATGCGCAAAACCTGCGTGATACAGGTCACGATGTCATCATCGGTGTACGTGCTGGTAAGTCCTTTGATAAGGCAAAAGAAGATGGATTTGCGACGTTTGAAGTAGCAGAAGCAGCTAAGCAGGCAGATGTTATCATGATTCTTGCGCCAGATGAAATCCAGGCGGATCTTTACACAACCGACATCGCTCCACACTTGGAAGCAGGTAATGCACTTGGATTTGCTCATGGCTTTAATATTCATTTTGGCTTTATCAAGGTTCCTAAAGAGGTAGATGTTTTCATGTGTGCGCCAAAAGGTCCGGGTCATCTGGTTCGTCGTACCTTTGAAGAGGGATTTGGTGTGCCAGCTCTTTATGCGGTCTATCAAGATGCGACTGGCAATGCCAAACATATCGCGATGGACTGGGCAAAAGGTGTTGGCTCAGCCCGTGTGGGACTTCTTGAAACAAGTTTCAAAGAAGAAACAGAGGAAGATTTGTTCGGTGAACAAGCGGTTCTTTGCGGTGGTTTGACAGCTCTTATGGAAGCAGGATTTGAAGTTTTGACAGAGGCAGGCTATGCGCCAGAACTTGCCTACTTTGAAGTGCTTCATGAAATGAAATTGATTGTCGATTTGATTTATGAGGGTGGCTTTAAGAAGATGCGCCAGTCTATCTCAAATACTGCTGAATTTGGGGATTATGTATCAGGGCCTCGTGTCATTACCGATCAAGTCAAGGAGAACATGAAAGGTGTTCTTGCAGACATTCAATCTGGTAAATTTGCCAATGACTTTGTTGAAGATTATAAAGCAGGCCGTCCACGTATGGAAGAATATCGTAAAGTAGCTGCTGGACTTGAAATTGAAAAAGTGGGAGCAGAGCTTCGCAAAGCGATGCCATTCGTCGGTAAAAATGATGACGATGCTTTTAAAATCTACAATTAAGAGTAAGGCAAGGATATAGAGGAAGTGAGAGAAATTGGTGCTAGAAAGGCAATTTTTCTCACTTTATTTTCATATATAATGCTTTTGTCTTACAAAAGAATGAGCTGTGAATACAGTTTTTGAGACCAATGATATAAAAAGGAGACGTTATGTTAACAGCTAAGGACATTGTACGCGCTCATAAGGTATTGAAAGATGTAGTGGTCTATACTCCATTAGATTATGATCGCTATTTATCAGAAAAATATGGGGCAAAGATTTATCTCAAACGTGAAAATGCCCAGCGTGTACGTTCGTTTAAGATTCGTGGTGCCTACTATGCTATTTCCCAGTTGAATGAAGAGGAGCGAAAACGTGGTGTAGTGTGTGCAAGTGCAGGGAACCATGCCCAAGGGGTGGCCTTTACTTGTAATGAGTTGAAAATTCCTGCAACAATTTTCATGCCGATTACCACACCGCAGCAAAAAATTGGACAAGTCCGTTTCTTTGGTGGTGATATGGTGGACATCAAGCTGGTGGGAGATACCTTTGATGCCTCTGCCAAAGCAGCTCAGGACTTTACTGAGCGTGAAAATCGGACCTTTATCGCTCCTTTTGATGATGTCAATGTGCAAGCTGGTCAGGGAACAGTAGCCTATGAAATCATGGAAGAGGCAGAGCGTGAATCTATCAACTTTGATACCATACTAGTCCCAGTTGGGGGTGGTGGGCTGATTGCAGGGGTTGCCACCTACATGAAGGAAAAAGATCCTGCTATTGAAGTCATTGGTGTGGAAGCTGAAGGGGCACGCAGCATGAAAGCTGCCTTTGAAGCAGGTGGTCCCGTTAAGTTAAAGGAAATCGATAAGTTTGCGGACGGAATTGCAGTACAAAAAGTAGGGCAGTTGACGTATGAAGTCACCCGTCAACATGTAGAAAATCTGATTGGGGTTGATGAGGGCTTGATTTCTGAAACCTTGATTGATCTGTATTCTAAGCAAGGAATAGTAGCAGAACCGGCAGGTGCAGCCAGTATTGCAGCTCTGGAAGTTTTGAGTGAGTATATCAAGGGAAAGACGATCTGTTGCATCATTTCAGGGGGGAATAACGATATCAACCGCATGCCAGAAATGGAGGAGCGGGCGCTCATCTATGACGGTATCAAGCATTACTTTGTTGTAAATTTCCCACAACGTCCAGGAGCTCTTCGAGAATTTGTAACAGACATCTTGGGACCAAATGATGATATTACGCGTTTTGAGTATATTAAACGAGCGAGTAAAGGCACGGGTCCTGTTCTCATCGGAGTGGCTCTGGCTGATAAGCATGGCTACGCAGGCTTGATTGAGCGCATGGAAAGATTCGACCCATCCTTTATCAATCTGAGAGGAAATGAGACACTTTATAGTTTACTTGTGTAAGCGTTTAACATTTTTGTAAAAATGCCCTACTTTTACTTGTCAACTCTTGGATAAAATAGTATAATACTATCCAAAGAAAAGGAGGGATACATATGGTTATCAATATTCTTGGTATTCTGTTGATTATCATCATCTTGTTGGCAGCAGTGCTTGCCCTAAGTTCGCTCTATGTCGTTCGTCAACAATCAGTTGTCATCATTGAACGGTTTGGTAAATACCAGAAGTTAAGCACGAGTGGGATTCATCTGCGCTTACCGTTTGGAATTGACCATATTGCTGCTCGTATTCAACTGCGCCTGCTCCAAAGTGAGATTGTAGTTGAAACCAAGACTCAGGACAATGTCTTTGTGACCATGAATGTGGCTACTCAATACCGGGTCAATGAGAACAATGTTACAGATGCCTACTACAAACTCATGCGTCCAGAAGCACAGATTAAGTCCTATATCGAAGACGCCCTTCGTTCATCTGTTCCGAAATTAACCTTGGACGAATTGTTTGAGAAAAAAGATGAGATTGCCCTTGAAGTCCAAAAACAAGTGGCAGAAGAAATGTCTACCTACGGTTATATTATCGTAAAAACCTTGATTACCAAGGTAGAGCCAGATGCAGAAGTCAAGCAGTCGATGAATGAAATCAATGCTGCCCAACGGAAGCGTGCAGCAGCTCAAGAACTAGCAGAAGCCGATAAAATTAAGATCGTGACAGCCGCAGAAGCAGAGGCTGAAAAAGATCGTCTGCACGGTGTAGGGATTGCCCAACAGCGAAAAGCGATTGTGGATGGTCTGGCTGATTCGATTAAAGAATTAAAGGAATCTGATGTTGGTTTATCAGAGGAGCAAATTATGGCTATTCTCTTGACCAACCAATATCTGGATACCTTGAATAATTTCTCTTATACAGGAAATAGTACGATCTTCCTACCTGCCAGTCCTGAGGGAATGGAAGACATTCGCACTCAGATATTATCTGCTTTAAAAGCAAAATAATAGCAAAATAATACTTATTTATTGTACATTTTACTTGACAAGTTCCGCAGGATATAATAAACTGAAACTGTACGAATAAAAAGAAAGGGGTTTCTCATGACTAGTTATGAAAAAGTGGCCGCAGTTGTCGGTTGGGTACGCGATAAAAAAATCACTGGATATCGCATCAGTAAAGAGACAAACGCACGTGAGATGTCAGTTATTGCCCTTGCACAAGGTCGCGCAAAGATTGACAACATTTCATTTGCTACCGCTTTGGGGCTTATTGATTTTTATGACAAAAATCATAAAAAATTTGAGAACTAATTTTAAGAGCGAGAAAGAGGAGTGTATCTCCTCTTTTACTCTTAAATATAGTAAAATACCGGCTATATTTTTAGCCGGTATTTTTAGTGTTGCGCAAGAAGTCGGATGTCTATAGAATGCTTTTTGAACCTTTCTGGGAGCTGATATACTCATTCCGTTTCCCTTTTATTACTTCAAGGATTGTGGAAACTCCGTTTCCTTATCTCCAACTTTCAATTATCTTCTAGATGATTGAAGAGTAGGGGATATTTTTAGACTGAAAGAGTATGACCTAGGAAGCGTTGTAGAAATTCTTTCGTTCTTGCTTCTTGTGGATGTTCAAAAATTTGTTGCGGGCTTCCTTCTTCGGTAATGAGCCCCTTATCCATAAAGATGACACGGTCTGAAACATCGCGGGCAAACTCCATTTCATGGGTTACAATAATCATGGTCAAACCTGACTTGGCAAGGTCCTGCATGGTTTTTAAGACCTCGCTTACCATTTCGGGATCGAGGGCGGAAGTTGGCTCATCAAAGAGAATGACTTCTGGATTAACAGAGAGGGCACGGGCAATCGCTACTCGTTGTTTTTGTCCACCTGATAACTGGCTTGGCTTGGCAGTCCAATAGTGTTCTCCCATGCCGACTTTGTTGAGATTTTCTTTGGCGATTTGTTCGGCATCAGTACGGCTACGTTTTAAGACAGTCGTTTGGGCAACGATGGCATTTTCTAAGACATTCAAGTTATTAAACAGATTGAACGACTGGAAGACCATTCCTAATTTTTCACGATAGGTGGTCAAATCGTAGCCTTTTGTCAATACATTTTCACCATGATAGAGGATTTCTCCCTCACTTGGCATTTCTAAGAGATTGATGGAACGCAAGAAGGTGGACTTCCCAGAACCAGAAGAGCCGATAATGGAGATAACTTCTCCTTTTTTGACGGTCATAGAGATATCTTTTAGAACTAGATTCTTGCCAAAAGCTTTTTTTAGATGTCTGATTTCTAAGATTGTATTAGTCATGAAGAACCTCCGTTTGCATTTGGTTTGCACCAGTCGTATAAGTGTCAGTATCAAGGCGTTTTTCAATCATGCGTAAGATGCGAGTGACTGTAAAGGTCAAGATAAAGTAGATGATAGCAATGACGGTAAAGGTTTGAAAATATTGGTAGGTTTGAGTTGCTACGGTATTTCCAGAGAAGTAAAGCTCTACTACGGAAATAACATTCAATACAGAGGTATCTTTTATGTTGATGACAAATTCATTGCCCGTAGCAGGTAAGATGTTGCGGACAACCTGTGGTAAGACAATCTTTCGCATGGTCTGGCTATGGGTGAAGCCAAGAGCAGTTGCTGCTTCAAATTGACCTTTATCTACTGCGAAGATTCCACCGCGGACAATCTCGCTCATATAAGCACCGGTGTTGATGGATACGATAAAAATCGCAGCCAAGGTTCGATCGAGATTCAATCCAAAGGCTTGGGCTGTTCCATAGTAGATCACCATAGATTGGACAATCATCGGTGTGCCCCGGAAGATTTCGATATAGACATTGATAAGGATAGCAAGGGCTTTTTGGAGGAAGGCAAGCGCTTTGTTCCCTGCTTTAGGAGCAGTACGAAAGACCCCGATCAACAAACCGATAGCCGTTCCAATAATCGTTCCCAGGATTGAAATGAGCAGGGTCATACCTGTGCCACGTAGAAGCGGTTGCCAGTTGGTGACCAAGATATTCCAGACTTGGACTGGGAAAGATGGTTTTACTTCTTCTATTGTCGTTTCAATTGGCTGTTGGGCAATCATTTTGTCCATGAGAGCCAGTCGATCTGTTTCACTGATGGCTTCTAAAATCTGGTTGACCTCTGCAATGCGACCATCATTTTTACGCATACCAACAGCGATCGTCACATCTTCTGCCTGGGTTTCAAAGCCGTCTACCAACTCTACCATGTGAAAGGCAGGGTTGGCTTCTTGAGCTGTGCGAGCTTCAGGACGCTCGGATACATAGGCGTCAATGATACCTGCTTCAAGAGCCTGACGAATCTGGGAAAAGTCTCCCATAGCTGTCTGTTTGTCAACACCGTCAATCTGATCGATCAATTCATAGAGGTAGACCCCTTGTTGGGCAGTAATCTTAGCTCCTGTGAAGTCTTGAATGCTGCTGGCATCAGCCCACTTGCTATCTGAGCGCATGACAAGGGTTGGAATAGAAGTGTAATAGCTAGAAGAAAAGGCGATTTCTTTCTTGCGTTCTTCTGTTGGGCTCATTCCTGCGAGAATCATATCGATTTTTCCAGAGGTTAAGGCAGGAACGAGTCCCTCCCATTTTGTCTTTACAACAAGGACTTTTTTGCCCATTTTGTCCGCAACCTTCTTGGCGATTTGGACATCGTACCCATTCGCAAATTGCCTGGTTCCTTCAATCGGTACAGCCCCATTTTCATCTGTTTCTTGTGTCCAGTTAAAAGGTGCATAGGCAGCTTCCATTCCGACACGTAGGTAGTCATCTGCTTGGGCATTTGTACGGATACAAAAAACAGCCATGAATGCTGTAAGTAGTACTAACAATCGTTTTTTCATAGTCTCTCCTTTTTCAAAAGTAGTTATATTGTATAAAAAATTCTGACAGATTGCAAACTAATCGAAAAAAGATACGCTTTCATTCTGGTTTGTGGTATAATGAAAGGCGTAATGTTTGGTATCTTTTATGGGAATGAGATAGTATGAACTCACTATTTTAAAGTAGTGGAAACGTTTGTATCTGGTCTGAAAACACCGTCATTTTCGGATTTTGTGATAAAGTGGGAAAATTCCTCAAAATGGTTAGTAGCAAGCTGTATGGATACTGGATGAGTAAGAAATGAGTAGGTCACGGGATTCAGTTGATAAGGGCTTCTCTTGATTGTTGAGGAGTATCAATAGAACACAGGCAATAAAAAGGAGTAAACAATGTTGGTTGAGATTATAAAAGCGATTTTCTTTGGAATTGTAGAGGGAATAACGGAGTGGTTGCCTATATCCAGCACGGGGCACCTGATTTTGGTACAGGAATTTGTCTCCTTTAAAGATGTAAGTACTGACTTTACTTCGATGTTCAATGTCGTCATTCAGTTAGGGGCAATCTTAGCTGTTATGGTGATTTACTTCGACAGGCTCAATCCTTTTCAGCCGGGGAAATCAAGTCGTGATGTTCGACTGACTTGGCAATTATGGGCAAAAGTAGTGATTGCGGCCTTGCCAGCAGCTATTTTGGGGCTTTTATTTGATGATTGGTTAGATCAGCATCTGTATCATTTTATTGTTGTTGCCTTGATGTTGATTGTTTACGGTTTAGCCTTTATTTATGTTGAAAAATGGCAGAAAAATCGTGAGCCACAGGTGACCTCCCTGCGTAAGATGCCTTATCAGACAGCCCTCTATATCGGTTTATTTCAGGTTCTAGCCTTGATTCCTGGGACCAGTCGGTCCGGGGCAACGATTCTAGGAGGTATTCTTCTTGGAACCAGCCGTGAGGTAGCGACGGAATTTACATTCTTCCTAGGTATTCCGATTATGTTTGGAGCCAGCCTGTTGAAAGTGATGAAACTCTTTATAAAAGGCTTGAATGTGACGGCAAGTCAGTGGTTGCTGTTGTTGCTTGCGATGGTGACTGCCTTTGGAGTTTCACTGGTTGTGATTCGCTTTTTGACCGATTATGTGAAGAAACATGATTTTACCTTCTTTGGGAAGTACCGAATTGCCCTAGGAACACTCTTAGTCCTTTATTATTTAGGAACCCTGTTCTTTTAGAAATAAGATACGAGGGCGTTAAAAAAGCGAATGAAAAATAGGAAGTTCTTCGCAGAAGCTGGAGCTTCTAGAAGAAGTTATCTTTTTTCCGAGCTTTTAGCCCGAGTTCAATTACAATAAGATACGAGCCCGTTAAAAACTCAAAGTAAAAATAGGAAACTTTTCGAAGACGCTTGGGTCTAGCAAAAGTTTATCTTTTTTACACAGAGCTTAGGGCGAGTTCAATTAAGATACGAGAGCGTAAAACAACTCCTAGAAAAAATAGACAATCGAAGCAGGGTGGCTTGCAACCAATGAGATTGGTCTTTTTTTCAGTGAGTTGTAGCTCGAGTTCAGTTTAACCAAGATACAAAGCCCGTTAAGAACTCAAAGCGTACCAAAGGCATCTATATCCGTAAGCGAACAAAGTTCGCAACGGCTATAGCAAAATAGAAAATTTGACGAGTGAAAAGCTCCAGTGGAGGTTTTCAGCCCCTAAAGGGATTCCATCTGTAATCGGCTAAAGCCGAAACAGCTGCCTATCTTTTTTCTAGCATTTTTAGTCCGAGTTCAATTAACCCAAGATACGAGGGCGTTAAAAAAGCGAATGAAAAATAGGGACCGAACAGAAGTTGCTTGCAACTTCGTCGTGAGACCCCGGCGAAGCTAGCTAGGCTAGTCACAAATGAAATAGAGGGAATAGTCAGCTAGCTACCGCCAATAAAACAAGTTCTGTCTCTTATTCATTGTTGGTCTTTTTTCCGAACTCAATTAAGATACGAGAGCGTTAAAAGCACAAAGTGAAAATAGGAAATCTGCCGAAGAGTTGGTAAACTCTAGGAAGATTTATCTTTTTCACACAGTGCTTAGCTCGAGTTCAATTCAATCAAGATATGAGGACGTCAAGAGCTAAGAAAAAGAGGAGAGTGCCGATGTGTTCGATAAACATCCGATACTCTCTTTTTTTCGAACATTTTTAGTCCACATTCATTATAAAGAGAAACCAATACTCCATAAAAATCAAAAGTAGACTAGCTTTCACCATTAAGAATTGTGAAAGGTTGGAAATGAGAGTAGTACCGCTCATTTCCTTCTAATCGAAGCCCAAGGTAGAACGAGCGTTCACCAAGGCAAGTGGACGAAGGATCCTTTTGATTTTTAAAGAGCATAAAAGACGATAAGAGCTAGGCGACAAGTGCTTGGAGCAGTAAAGGTGCAGTCGGGTGAAGTATACCTCACCCCTCGTCAATAATCATTCTGACCTTATCGACCTAGCTTGATGAACAGTATGTTCTATCTATGTGTTCGTTGTCTAGTTAGATGTTGATTTTTATAGAGGATCGCTTTTCTTATGGCTTGGGAAGCAGAAAAGACAGGCTGATGAAGTCAAGAATTTGTCCAGTGCTTTCTGTTCTGTCCTCTCTCTTTTCTTTTGTAAAAGAGGCTGTTTTTTTGTATAATGAATGACATACAGGTTCTCAAATAGTGGTTTGAGCAACAAGGAAGAGTATGAGGTAGCGAAGAAATGAAGATGAAACAAATTAGTGATTCAACGTTGAAAATCACCATTAAAATGGAAGACTTAGAAGATCGCGGAATGGAGATCGCAGATTTTCTAATGCCACAGGAAAAGACAGAAGAGTTTTTCTATGCGGTTTTGGATGAATTGGACTTACCGGCAACCTTCCGGGAAAGTGGGATGTTGAGCTTTCGCGTGACACCAAAACCAGACAAGATAGATATATTTGTTACCAAGTCAGACATTGAGCAACAGTTAAATTTCGATGATTTTACGGATATGGCAGACTTGGATGAACTCTCGCAAATGACGCCAGATGAATTTCTAAAGACACTTGAAAAGACGATTCGAGAAAAGAGCCTAGGAGACGACAGGGCAGTTCAGCATTTGGAGCAAGTAGAAGCTGATGATGAAGTAGCAGTAAAAGAGGTTGATAGGGAGGAACGCCAGTATATTTACTATATTCTGGATTTTGCAAGTTTGCAAGAGGCAGTTCAATTTGTCTCCTTAGTTGATTTTACGATTGAGGAGTCTGAACTCTACAAGATGAATGGACGTTATTATATGACGGTCTTAATCAATATTGAAAATCGTTCGACCTTCTATCCAGATTATATCTTATCGCGGATGTTAGAGCATGCAGATGATGCTTCTATCACGCGTGCAGTCCTCCAAGAACACGGGGTTCTTTTGCTTCCAGTTGGAGCCATTGATGAGCTTGGGAAGGTGAGCTTGGTATGATTCCCTTTGCTTTACAGTACATTATTGTCGTTGTGCTGACAATGATGGTTTCCGTTATTGCAACTCCCTTGATTCGTTTCTTGGCACTTAGAATCGGGGCAGTAGACAATCCAAATGCACGGCGTGTTAATAAGGTACCCATGCCCACTGCCGGTGGTTTAGCCATTTTCCTAGCTTTCTTTTTGGCGACCATGTGCTTTTTGCCCTTGATGGTGACACGCATCGGTCCACGAGGAACCTATATCGACTACATTTTACCTCTAGTTATTGCTAGCAGTATCATCATTGTGACCGGCTTGCTTGATGATATCAAGGAGCTACGTCCCCTGCCTAAGATGGTAGGGATGCTTCTTGCAGCTACGATTATTTGGATTTTTACTGAATTTCGCTTCGATAATTTTAAGATTCCTTTTGGTGGGCCAATGCTTCACTTTCCATCTTGGCTTTCTTTTTGTCTAACCATTCTTTGGATTGTAGCGATTACGAACGCGGTTAATCTCATCGATGGTCTCGATGGTCTTGTATCGGGTGTATCCATTATTTCCCTTACTACCATGGGAATTGTATCTTATTTTTTCCTCCATGACAGTAATCTCTACTTGACCTTGACAGTCTTTGTTTTAGTCGCCGCCATTGTTGGATTTCTGCCTTATAACTATCATCCAGCGATTATCTATCTGGGAGATACGGGAGCCTTGTTTATTGGTTTTATGATTGGGGTCCTATCGCTTCAGGGGCTGAAAAATTCTACAGCTGTTGCTGTGGTGACACCGATGATTATTCTAGGAGTACCGATTACCGATACGCTGGTAGCAATTATTCGCAGAACCTTATCCGGACAAAAAATTTACGAAGCAGACCGTATGCATCTGCATCATCGCCTCTTGTCACTCGGCTTAACCCATCGAGGAACGGTACTCGTTATCTATGCGATTTCCTTTATCTTTTCTCTCATCTCCTTGCTTTTAAATGTATCGAGTCGCTTGGGAGGGCTTCTCTTGATGGTAGCTCTGCTACTTGGAGTAGAAATCCTCAGTGAATTGATTGGGATTTTTGGAGAAAATAGGACACCGATTCTCAATCTATTACGCTTCATTGGAAATAGTGATGCGCGTCAGGAATATTTGGCAAAAAGACGAGCAAAAAAGGCAGAAAAGCAGAAAGAAAGAAGATAAGAATGTTTCAAAACAAAGAAAGAGCCTAAATGGCTCTTTTTTGGTATAATATATCAGATAATACTCTTTGGTCTTTAAAGAGTGTGGGTATCAAAACTGAATGGAGGTAGGTATGTCAGTACTAGAAATCAAAAATCTTCACGTGGAGATTGAGGGGAAAAAAATCTTAAAGGGAGTGAACTTGACCCTAAAAACAGGGGAAGTAGCAGCCATCATGGGACCGAACGGGACAGGAAAGTCAACCCTTTCAGCGGCTATTATGGGAAATCCCAACTACGAAGTGACCCAAGGAGAAGTCTTGTTTGATGGTGTCAATGTTTTGGAGTTGGAAGTTGATGAACGTGCTCGCATGGGGCTTTTTTTGGCGATGCAGTATCCAAGTGAAATCCCTGGAATCACCAATGCAGAATTTCTACGCGCAGCAATGAATGCTGGAAAAGAAGAGGAGGAAAAAATTTCTGTCCGTGACTTCATTACCAAACTGGATGAAAAAATGGAATTGCTCAATATGAAAGAGGAAATGGCAGAGCGTTACCTCAATGAGGGATTCTCAGGTGGTGAGAAAAAACGCAATGAAATTTTGCAACTATTGATGTTGGAACCTACCTTTGCTCTTTTGGATGAGATTGATTCTGGTCTTGATATCGATGCCCTTAAAGTGGTTTCCAAGGGAGTGAACGCGATGCGAGGTGAAGGTTTTGGAGCGATGATTATCACCCATTATCAACGTCTCTTGAACTACATTACTCCGGATGTGGTTCATATCATGATGGAGGGGCGTGTGGTTCTATCAGGTGGACCTGAACTTGCCATTCGCCTTGAAAAAGAAGGATATGCGAAAATCGCAGAAGAGTTAGGCTTGACTTACGAAGAGGAAGTTTAAGGCGAAACTTGTTCAGAAAGGAGAAAACGATGACCAAAGAAGCCATTAAACTTTTTTCACAAGCCCATGCAGAACCTGCTTGGTTGAGCGAGCTTCGTCAAACAGCTTTTGAAAAGATTGAAACACTAGCCTTGCCCATTATTGAACGGGTAAAATTTCACCGTTGGAATCTTGGGGACGGTACGATTGCAGCATCAGAAGCCATCAATAAAGTTCCTGATTTTACAGCTTTAGGTGCAAATCCCAAATTGGTCCAAGTAGGTACACAGACTGTCTTTGAGCAATTACCACCAGAATTAGCAGAAGCAGGTGTGGTTTTCACAGATTTTTATACAGCCTTAGAAGAAATCCCAGAGATCGTGGAGCAGTATTTTACTCAGGCAGTTGCTTATGATACGGATAAATTAGCAGCTTATCATACAGCCTATTTTAATAGTGGAGCTGTCTTATATGTTCCTGATTATGTTGAAATTGACCTACCTGTTGAGGGAATTTTCTACCAAGATAGTGATAGTGCTGTGCCCTTTAATAAACACATTCTTGTGATTACAGGTAAACATGCCAAGTTGAACTACCTCGAACGTTTTGAAAGCATTGGATCAGGGCATGAAAAGGCAACGGCGAATATTACGGTAGAAGTGATTGCAGGACCGGGTAGTCAGATTAAATTTGCAGCGATTGATCGTCTGGGTCAGCAGGTGACAACCTATATGAGTCGCCGTGGAAAAGTGAGCCATCATGCTAGCATTGATTGGGCGATTGGTGTGATGAACGAAGGGGATGTTGTAGCAGACTTTGACAGTGACTTGTACGGTGACGGTAGCCATGCAGATATGAAGGTTGTCGCCTTATCAAGTGGCAAGCAAGTTCAGGGAATTGATACACGGGTTACGAACTACGGTCGTCATTCGATTGGAAATATCCTCCAACATGGGGTTATCCTTGAAAAAGGGACACTTACCTTTAATGGAATCGGCCACATCATCAAAGGGGCTAAGGGGGCGGATGCCCAACAGGAAAGCCGTGTGTTGATGTTGTCTGATAAGGCACGAAGTGATGCCAACCCCATCCTTTTGATCGATGAAAATGATGTCACAGCAGGTCATGCAGCCTCTATCGGTCAGGTAGATCCAGAAGATATGTACTACCTCATGAGTCGTGGCTTGGACAAGGCGACAGCGGAACGCTTGGTCGTACGTGGTTTCTTGGGAGCAGTGATTACGGAAATCCCTGTTAAGGAAGCCCGCAATGAGATGATTGACGGAATTGAAGAAAAGTTAGATAAGAGGTAAGCAGTGATGCCAGTAGATAGCCATGCCATCAAAAAAGAATATCCAATCTTAGACCAGCAGGTCCATGATGAGCCTCTGGTTTATCTCGATAATGCAGCAACCACCCAGAAACCACAAGTTGTCTTGGAGGAAATATTAGATTACTACCAGACGGACAATGCCAATGTTCACCGAGGTGTTCATACCTTGGCGGAACGAGCGACTAGTCGCTATGAAGCGGCGCGTGAGCGTGTGAGACAGTTTATCCATGCGGGGTCAAGAAGGGAAGTGCTCTTTACCAAAGGAACCACAACTAGCCTCAACTGGGTGGCTCGTTTTGCAAGCCAAATGCTACAGCCAGGTGATGAAGTCTTGATTTCCATTATGGAACATCATGCCAACATTATTCCGTGGCAACAAGCATGTCAACAGTCGGGAGCCAAGTTGGTCTATGTCTACCTCAAGGAGGGTGGCTTGGATATGGAAGATTTACGATCCAAGCTATCGACCAAGACGAAATTTGTCTCTCTTGCCCACGTGTCCAATGTCCTTGGGGTGGTCAATCCGATCAAGGAAATCACCCAGCTGGCACATGAGGTGGGTGCTATTATGGTGGTGGATGGCGCCCAATCGACGCCCCATATGGCGATTGATGTGGTGGATCTAGAGGTGGATTTCTTTGCTTTTTCCGGTCATAAGATGTTGGGGCCAACCGGGATAGGTGTTCTTTATGGCAAGGAGAAGTGGTTGTCACAGATGGAGCCAGTGGAGTTTGGCGGTGAGATGATTGACTTTGTCTATGAGCAGTCTGCGACATGGAAAGAACTACCTTGGAAGTTTGAAGCAGGAACGCCCAATATAGCAGGTGCGATTGGACTTGCAAAAGCAATTGATGTATTGGTAGACATCGGCATGGATCATGTTGCCCACCACCAAGAAGAATTACTGACGTACCTCTTTCCTAAATTGCAGGCTATGGAAGGGCTTGAGATCTATGGTCCCCAAGATGTCTCTCAACGTTCAGGAGTGATTTCCTTTAACATAAAAGGGCTCCATCCTCATGATGTAGCAACGGCACTGGACTATGAGGGAGTCGCTGTTCGGGCAGGGCACCACTGTGCTCAGCCGCTCTTAGCTTATTTGGGAGTGCAGTCAGCTGTTCGAGCTAGCTTTTACCTCTACAATACCAAGGAAGACTGCGACAAATTGCTCGATGCACTAGAGAAAACAAAGGAGTTTTTCAATGGCACTTTCTAAACTAGAGAGCCTTTATATGGCAGTTGTGGCAGAGCATTCCAAGCATCCCCATCATCAGGGAACCCTTGACGGGGCAGAGCAAGTACACTTAAACAATCCAACTTGTGGCGATGTAATCAAGTTGTCTTTAAAGCTAGATGAAGCAGGAGAGAGGATTGAAGATATTGCCTTTGTGAATGCGGGCTGTACCATTTCGACAGCTTCAGCCAGTATGATGACGGATCTAGTTCTTGGTAAAGATAAGGCAGAGGTATCTGAGTTAGCGAGGCTATTTTCGGAAATGATCCAAGGACAGACAGATGAAGGTCAAAAGGAATTAGGAGATGCTGCTTTTCTAGCAGGTGTTGCCAAATTCCCTCAGCGAATCAAATGCGCTATGCTGGCCTGGAATGCACTAAACAAGGCTTTAGAGAAAGAGTAAATCCTAGGGCGAAAGATGAATACACTAGTATAGAGGAGAAAAGAATGACAGAAGAAAGGGTAGAACCAAAACCGATTGATCTCGGTGAATACAAATTCGGTTTTCATGATGATGTAGAGCCGATCATGTCGACAGGAAAGGGACTGAATGAGGAGGTTATCCGTTCCCTATCGGCAGCTAAAAATGAGCCAGAATGGATGTTGGAGTTTCGTCTCAAATCCTATGAGGTTTTCAAAAAAATGCCACTTGAGACATGGGGAGCAGACTTGTCTGAGATTGATTTCGATGATTTGATTTACTATCAAAAAGCGTCTGACAAACCCGCCCGTTCTTGGGATGATGTTCCTGAGAAAATCAAGGAAACCTTTGAGCGAATCGGGATTCCAGAGGCAGAACGTGCCTATCTTGCAGGAGCTGCAGCCCAGTACGAGTCTGAAGTGGTCTATCATAATATGAAAGAAGAATTTGAAAAGTTGGGGATTGTGTTCACCGATACAGACTCCGCCTTGAAAGAATATCCAGAACTTTTCAAACAGTATTTTGCAAAACTGGTTCCGCCTACAGACAATAAATTGGCGGCCTTGAACAGCGCAGTATGGTCTGGTGGTACCTTTATTTATGTCCCTAAAGGGGTCAAATGTGATATTCCTTTGCAGACCTACTTCCGTATCAACAATGAAAGTACAGGACAGTTTGAGCGAACCTTGATTATCGTAGACGAGGGGGCAAGTGTGCATTATGTTGAAGGATGTACAGCTCCGACCTATTCGAGCGATAGCTTACATGCGGCAATTGTAGAAATTTTTGCCCTTGAGGGGGCGTATATGCGCTATACAACTATTCAGAACTGGTCCGATAATGTCTATAATCTTGTGACCAAGCGTGCCCGTGCTTTGAAAGATGCGACAGTAGAGTGGATTGATGGAAACTTAGGAGCAAAGACGACGATGAAATATCCGTCTGTTTACCTTGACGGTACAGGAGCTCGCGGGACGATGCTCTCGATTGCCTTTGCAAATACAGGTCAACACCAAGATACTGGTGCTAAGATGATTCATAATGCACCGCACACTAGCTCGTCGATTGTCTCCAAATCCATCGCTAAGGGAGGCGGGGCGGTAAACTACCGTGGTCAAGTAACCTTTGCCCGCAATTCAAAAAAATCGGTCAGCCATATTGAGTGCGATACCATCATCATGGATGACCTGTCTAAGTCAGATACTATTCCCTTTAATGAGATTCATAACTCACAGGTTGCCTTGGAACATGAGGCGAAGGTCTCTAAGATTTCAGAAGAACAGCTTTATTATCTTATGAGCCGTGGTTTGTCAGAAGGCGAAGCGACTGAGATGATTGTAATGGGCTTTGTGGAACCATTTACCAAAGAACTACCAATGGAATATGCCGTTGAACTCAACCGCTTGATTTCCTACGAAATGGAAGGATCTGTCGGTTAGATTCTACCTCTCCGGCAGAAGCGAGCGATAGAGACCTACGGAAGTATTTCTCTGTATGAGGCTTCTAGTTATAACAAAAAAGGAAAACCTACAAAGTTTCCTTTTTTATTTTATAGTTTTTCATTGACATATCGGACAAAATGATTCCACCAAGAAAAGGGCCAGTTTGCAGGAGGAATGTCCTTGCCTACGACTAGTTCAACGCTTGGTTGCTTGTCTACATAGCCATGACCGATTAAGTCCGTGTCTTTTAAGGTTAAGGTACCGACAGGAGTTCCCTTGGCAAGCGGAGCATCAAATATAGTATCAAGTCCCTTTGTTTTTGCTAAGGTTTCTTCTTTGTATCGTTCCCTTTTTGCAAACATGAGATCTTCTTTGGCGACAGCTGGAATGCTTGCTTCCTTACCATTAAAGACGGTTACCTTACTATCGTGATAGGGCTGACCAGCTTCTACGATGGGGGTCCAGCTGAAATAAGTATAGGAATACTTCATCAAGTTTATCGTTTCGATAAAGCGTTTTTCGGGATAGAGATCTCCCTCTTTAGTATGGAGAATCACTGTGATGACCCGCATGTTATTTTCGACACCAGTTGCAACGATAGATGTTCCAGAAGCTGTTTTGAGACCATCTACTCCCTCTTTCTCATAAGCACCTCCTCTTAGCATAGGATTGGTTCCATAGTAGGTTGTCCCATCTAGTTTAAAGTGGGAGCGGGAAGTAACTTCCAGTACTTGCGGATAATCGAGAATAAGCCTGCGGGCGACGATGGCAACATCAAGGGCGGAGAGGCGATTTTCCTCGGTCTTTTTCTCATCTGAGGCCGCCTCGTCTTCGGAAGGGTCCTTGCTTAAGCCAGTTGAATTGATGATGGTTGCATCTGAAATTCCCCAAGATGTCAACTTTTCGTTCATTAAGGTTACAAAGGCAGCTTCACTACCTGCTACCTGCTCAGCTAGGGCAATGGTTGCACTATTGGCTGAAGCAATCAAGGAAGCATTGATTAGTTCCTGAACAGAATAAGAAGGCTTATCCAAAGGAATATTGGTCACTGGAGATGAGATGCTCAACTGATAGGCATAGTCTGAGATGGGTACTTGGGTGTCCAAGGTCAATTTTTTCTGTTCAATGGCTTCATAAACCAAATAGACTGTCAGTAGATTTGAAATAGAGGCGATACTGGTTGGAGTGGTCGCGTGTTGTTCATAGAGAATTTTGCCAGTCTGTGCCTCAATGGCAATTGAATGCTCGGCATCTGTGCTATATTGTTCAACAGCATGGATGGATAAGGGGAATAATACTGCACACAAACAAGTGAGTAAGAATTTATACAATCGTTTCATATCAATGGCTACCTCGTTCTATATTCGTTCCTATTATATCACAAAAGTAAGGAGTACTTTAGTTGAAATTTTTATAGAAAATAGTCTGAAAATAATGAAAATTGTTTCTTTTACAAAATTTTCAAATGAAAAGTCTTTTTTTAAGGAAAATTTATGGTATAATATCTTTCATAGACATAAAGTCTTTACTATATAAGATATAAAGAGGTGTTTTATGAATAAGTCTACAAAAATGTTCACTCTTATGGGAGTGACATTGTTGTCAGTTGCGGCGCTTGCGGCGTGTGGTTCGAAAAGTTCATCTAGCAAGGGTGCTGGAGCGGAATTGAGCTTCCCAGCTGAGGTGACCCACGATGGGACAGCGATTAAAGGTGGGCAGTTTAAGTATGCGATTGTGGCAGCATCTGCTACATCTGGGCTCATGATTGATGAATTGACACATCAAGTTATTGACTCTACTTTTGGTGCGATGGTTGATACGTCTATGTTTGGTTACGATGGGAACCGTAAGCTAGATGATTCAGGACTTGCTAAAGTAGAGTTTGATACCAAGGCAAAGACTGTTACGGTTAGCTTGACTGGTAAAGACTACAAGTGGTCAGATGGGGAGCCATTTACGATTGATGACTACCTCTTTACGATTGAAAAAATGGCGGATAAGGGCTATACGGGTGTCCGTTTTGATGAAAAATTCACCAATATCGTCGGTATGGACGAATTTGTCGCAGGGACAGCAGATACGATTTCAGGGATTGAAAAAGTGGATGACTATACAGCTGTACTGACTGTAAAAGAGATGAAGCCATCAATGATGTATGCAGGTGGAGCTGTGCCAGCCTATGTCACTCCAAAACATATCTTTAAAGATATTCCAGTGGCTGATTGGGAAAAGAGTGACTATGCTCGTGCGACAACGAAAATCGTTGGAATGGGACCATTTAAGGTCAAAGAAGTAGTTAGTGGAGAGTCTGTTACGTTTGAACCAAATGAATACTACTTCAAGGGCAAGGTAAAAGTAGAGAGCCTGAAGATGGACATCGTCTCACCTGATACCATTGTCTCAGAGATGAAGGCAGGTCACTATGATGTTGCAGATATGCCTGTAGATCAGTTAGACTCTTATAAGAGCTTATCGAATGTGACCCTTCTTGGTAATCTAGAGTCATCTTACGAATACCTATCCTTTAACTTCGGTAAGTACGATGAGGCAGCTAAGAAAAACATTGTCAATCCTGATGCGAAAATGAACGATGTCAAATTGCGCCAGGCGATGGGTTATGCCCTTGATACGAAGACTGCGGGTGAAAAACTCTATAATGGCTTGTATCACCCAGCAAACTCTTTGATTATCTCATTCTTTGGCGAGCTTCATGATTCAGAGTTGGAAGGCTTTGCCTATAACCCAGAAAAAGCAAAAGAATTGCTAGATGAAGCAGGTTACAAAGATGTGGACGGAGATGGTATCCGTGAAGATAAGAACGGCAAACCATTCAAAATCAGTCTTGCTGCGCGTAAGCGTACAGAAGCCAATGAAGCCCTTGTCCAACAGTACCTTGCTTGGTGGAAGGAAGTTGGCTTGAATGTTGAGCTTTATACAGGTCGCACGATTGAGTTGAATTCATTCTATGAGATGGTGCAAGCCAACGATGCCAATATCGATGCTTACCTTGCTGGATGGTCTACTGGTTATGATCCAATGCCAAATATGTGGGGACCTACTAACAAGTTTAATATGTCTCGCTTTGTCTCAGAAGAAAATACGAAATTACTCGAAGCGATTGGATCTGTTGAATCATTTGATGAAGAAAAAAATCTTGAAAACTACAAGAAATGGCAAGAAAATGCTGAAAAAGAAGCATTTGCAATCCCATTGTTTGAATCAGAAGCAGTCACAGCTATTAACAAGCGTGTTAAAGGTTGGGATACTTACTATGGTTCAGCTTCTAAATCTTCAGCTGCAAATTGGGTAAATGTCGAACTGACTGCTGAAAAGGGTCTTGCGGAATAAGCTGTCTACTGAAAAATCTCTCATAACGGAATGTTAGAGAAAGATTTTGAAAAAGCCAACTTTGTTGGCTTTTTCAAATTATCGTGTAAAAAATACTGACAAGGAACGAGATTTTTTCTGAGATTTAGAAAGAAATTTTACTCCTTTCCCTGCTGAAATAGTTGGCAGAGGAGGGGGATTTATGATAAAATAGGATAAATATTTTATTTTTTTATTGACAGGCAGCTTAGCTGTTGACGAAGGAGGAAAAGCGTGACAAATGAAAAACCGCTTTTAGAGATTAGGGATCTACACGTCGGTTTCCGTATTGGCGATGAATTTTATGATGCTGTTGACGGTGTATCCATTGATCTGCAAAAAAATGAAATTTTGGCGATTGTAGGAGAATCAGGGTGTGGAAAATCAACCTTAGCCACCACCATCATGGGGCTGCACAATCCATTAAATACAAAGATTGAAGGCAACATCCAATACAAAGACAAAGAGTTAGTCGGAATGAGTGAAGCGGCTTACAATAAGATTCGTGGAAATGATATTGGAATGATTTTCCAAGATCCATTGGCTTCTTTGAACCCTTTGATGACCATTGGTGCGCAAATTGATGAAGCGCTTTATTATCATACAGATATGAATGCAGAAGAGCGTACAGCTCGTGTCTTGGAATTGCTAGAGCAAGTTGGTATTCCAAATCCAAAACGGACTTTCAAACAGTATCCACATGAACTATCAGGAGGTATGCGCCAACGGATTGTCATTGCGATTGCTTTGTCATGTAAACCACCGATTATTATTGCTGATGAACCGACAACTGCCCTAGATGTGACGATTCAGGCTCAAATTTTGGACTTGTTAAATGAAATCCAAGCAGAGACTGGTTCAGGAATCATCTTAATCACGCATGACCTAGGTGTGGTAGCAGAGACAGCAGATCGAGTAGCTGTGATGTATGGTGGTCAATTTGTGGAACTAGCGCCTGTCGAAGAGTTATTTACCAATCCAAGACATCCCTACACTCGTTCTTTATTGAAATCAAATCCTCAATCAAGTGATGAGGGTGGCGACTTGCACGTAATTGATGGGACTGTGCCACCATTGACGAAAATGCCTCGTACAGGTTGCCGTTTTGCCTCTCGGATTCCTTGGATTGAGCCAGGTGCCCATGAAGCAAATCCTGTTATGCATGAAGTGTCAGCAGGTCATTTTGTACGCTGTACTTGTCACGAAACATTCTACTTTGAAGGAGAGACGAACTAATGGGATTTATTGAAGTAAAAGATTTAAAAGTTCATTACCCAATTCGTAGTGGTTTCTTCAATCGTATTACAGATTATGTCTATGCCGTTGATGGTGTTAATCTTCATTTTGAAGAAGGAAAAACGTATGGTCTTGTAGGAGAATCAGGTTCGGGTAAATCAACGATTGGAAAAACGATTATCGGTTTGGAGCGTGCAACGTCTGGAGAGATTATCTATGAAGGACACAATGTGACCAATAAACCCCGTCGCAAAAAAGGCAACTTTAACCGCGATGTTCAAATGATTTTCCAAGACTCTCTCTCAAGTTTTAATCCGAAAAAGCGGATTTTAGATATTATTGCAGAGCCTATTCGGAATTTTGACCGTGTATCGCCGGAGGAAGAAAAGAAACGTGTTCTTCGCCTATTAGATACGATCGGCTTGACAGAAGAGGCACTTGTCAAATACCCGCACGAGTTTTCAGGGGGACAACGCCAGCGTATCGGTGTTGCCCGTGCCTTGGCAAGTAATCCACGCTTAATTATTGCTGATGAGCCAGTATCTGCCTTGGATTTGTCTGTACAAGCACAGGTCTTGAATTATATGAAACGTATCCAAGATGAGTATAAATTGAGTTATCTCTTTATTTCTCACGATCTTGGTGTTGTTCAACATATGTGTGATGAGTTGTATATTATGTATCGCGGTCGTTTTGTTGAAACTGGAACCAAAGAAGATATCTATAATCACCCACAGCACATTTATACGAAACGCCTATTATCAGCAATTCCAAGTATTGACCCAGCCAATCGTGTGCAAAATAAAGAACGTCGTTTGGCAGCTGAGCAGGAGTATCTTGAAAAACAAAGTATCTTCTATGACGAAAATGGACGTGTATTTGACTTGAAAAAATTTGCGGATACTCATCAGGTTGCTTTACCAGAGACGAAAGGAGGTATCTAAGTATGTGGAAGACGATATTACGCCGGTTTTTAATGATGATACCTCAGCTCATTCTTCTTAGTATCATCGCGTTCGCATTTGCAAAGTTGATGCCGGGTGATCCGTTTACAGGACAGGTTGATCCAAATATCGACCCTGAGGCAATTGAACGTTTGCGTATTCAATACGGTTACTATGATCCGATTCATATCCAATATTTCCGCTGGATTGGCAATATCCTACACGGAGATTTCGGGCAGAGTGTTTTCTTTAAACAGCCTGTTAGCGCCATTATTATGCAACGCTTGAACAATACCATCTGGCTCTCTCTCTTGACGATGGTAATTACCTATGTGATTGCCTTGCCATTGGGAATGATTGCAGGACGGTATCAAAATTCTGTAGCAGATAAAATCATCAATGTTTATAACTTTTTGACCTATTCAACCCCTGTCTTTATCTTTGCGATTTTGCTTTTGTGGTTGTTTGGTTTCTCTCTTGGCTGGTTCCCAACACGTGGTTCCATCGCTTCAGGAATTACTGGTTTAGAGGCTATTTTCAGCCGTTTGCACCACATGATTTTGCCAGCTTTGACGCTCGCTATCTTATCAACGACGAGTACGATTCAGTATTTGCGAACGGGTGTAATTGATGCGAAAGCTCAAGATTATGTTCGGACAGCTCGTGCCAAAGGGGTTCCAGAAAAAGTAGTTTACAACCGTCACATTTTCCGGAATTCTATTTTGCCAATCGCGGCTTTCTTGGGATATGAATTGACAGGCTTGATTACCGGTTCTGTTTTTGTGGAAAATATCTTTACCTATCCCGGAATTGGACAGCTATTTATCACCTCCCTTTCAGGTCGTGACTATAGTGTTATTTTAGCTCTCTTATTGATGTTCGGATTTGGAACCTTGCTTGGAACCCTCTTATCTGATATTATCATGAGTATTGTTGACCCGCGGATTCGAGTTAAGTAAAGGAGGAGAAACGTGAGTAAAAATCAAAAATTAGATAAAAACACGGCATCTACTCCTCCAGGAGGGTTACGTGTCATTGCTCGAGAGTTTACGAAAGATAAGGTGGCTCTAGTATCCCTATTTCTGTTGGCTACTATTTTAATTGGTGTCTTTGTTGGGGCTATCGTTATGAACCAAGAAGAAGTGATGAAAGTGAACTTGCTTGGTCGTTACCTTGAGCCAGGTGTAGATGGACATCTCTTGGGGACAGATGAAGGTGGACGAGATATCTTTGGTCAGTTGATTATTGGAGCTCGTAACTCGATTATCATTGGTTTTTCAATTACTATTCTGACCAGTATAATGGGTGTGTCGTTAGGAATCGTTGCAGGATACTACGGTGGTAAATTTGATGGATTCTTGATGCGAATCGTAGATTTCATCTTGATTTTGCCAACCTTGATGATGATTATCGTCTTTGTTACAGTTGTTAAAAATTACACTATTTATCATTTTATCTTCATCATGAGTATGTTTGGGTGGACTTATAAGGCTCGCCTGTTTCGAACGCGCACATTGTCTGAAGCTAGCTTGGACTATGTAAATGCTTCTAAAACACTCGGAACGAGTGATTTTATCATCATGTTCCGTGAGATTCTGCCTAATTTGAGTTCCCTAGTAATCGTTAACTTGACCCTGAATTTTGCTGGAAACATAGGGATTGAAACCTCCCTTACTTACCTTGGCTTTGGTCTTCCAGCGACAGTCCCAAGTTTGGGAACCTTGATTGCTAACGCAAGAAATGCAGAAGTCTTGGAAAATAAAACCTGGATTTGGTTGCCAGCAGCAGTATTTATCCTGGTGATGATGCTATGTATCAATTATATTGGACAAGCCTTCCAACGCGCAGCTGATGCAAAACAACGTTTAGGTTAATTTTTCGTTTATTCATATAGAAAACAAAAGTAGTAAGTCGTTGGACTTGCTACTATTTTTAAATGTTTAGAAGATGTAGCTGAAAAAGGGAAGTTGCAGACGTCTACTCGAAAGTTTTGAGGCTATGCTTGAAATAGTATCTGATAGAGGAATATAGGAGGTGTAGCTAGGGAAATGGTATAGCATCATCAAGCAAGCCCTCTACACGACTAGAGCTAGCTTCTGTCTAGATATTCCCTCCTTTCCTACGAATAAGGCATTTGTAAGGGGGGTGAGAGCTTCAAGGATAAAAAAAGTAAAAAAAAATTAAAAAATCTATTGACAAAGAAAAGTTGAGGTGATATACTGATATAGTTG
>NZ_JBUEQR010000061.1:0-4849 GCF_054968985.1 Streptococcus sp. 1F3
GCGCAACAACGGCCTTGCACCTCTTGAAATGAGGAACAAGGCCGTCGCTTAAATCTTTTATTATTTCATTGTCCACTTGACAGGGAGCAGTTCATCACATCACAGGGCTTTTTGATATAAATTAATAAGAACCATCAAAATAGTTGACAAAGTCGGGGGGGGGGGGGGTATAATGGTTGGTGTAACACAGGTTTTGGCGGTTTCTTTGGTGGAGAGCGTCTGGTTTGTGTATAAAAATAAAGGAGTGTTTGCTTTTGAAAAGGAACAAAAGAAATAAGTTTGACTGGTATGGAGTAGGTCAGCGTTTTTCGATTCGTACGTATCATTTTGGTGCGGCTAGTGTCTTACTTGGAACAGTGATGTCACTGGGGTTAGCGAGCAATGTATCTGCGGATGAAGTAGAGGCTAGTAGTTCAACGACTGCGATAACAGAAGTTGTCAAAGCTGAGGCTAATAGCTCAGCTCCTGTTGCAACAGAAGTTGCCAAAGTTGAGGAAGTAACATCAGCAGAAGCTATTGGGAATCCCCAAACAACCGACTTAACAGCTGTTAAAGGTTTGGCAGTTGAAGCATTGAAAGAACTAACTGCTCTTACTAATGCAGAAAAAATAGGGTTTGAAAAAGACATTGAAATAGCAACAAGTCAAGACTCTATCAATGAAATTGTTGAGCGAGCAAAAGTTGCTAATGAAGCTGCTAAAGAAGTAGCTGCCCAAGCCACATTATCAGCTGCAAAAGAGAGTGCTATTGCAGCTTTGGATGCCTATACTCATATCTCAGAGGAAGCCAAAGCAGGATTTGTGGATCAAATCAAGGCAGCAGATAATCAAGCGGCTATTGATGAGATTTCAAAGGAAGCAGATAAGGCCGAAAAACGTGCCATAACCTTCCCTAATCAAGGACAACCAATTCCAGCAGGGAGCGGTTTTAGAAAGGTAACTGAAGCTACTTATAAGGAAGCCATCGCTAAGATTAATGCTTTCACACATCTTAATGATATCGAGAAATCGTACTACCTCGGTCAGATTTCTGAACAGACTAAGGGAGTGATCAATAAAGATAGCAAAGTAGCGGAGATCCTTGCTGAGGCTCAAGCTCACGATGAGCGTGTCTCTGTAAATCGCGGTACATCTGAAGCGGATGCTATCGAAAGTGCAATCGTAACAAAAGACGATAAAAATACCATTAGTGGAGATGTCCGTCTCAAGTATGCAGGTAATGTGAATGACAATCCCAACGAATATGTCAAGGGCTTGGGAGGTGTTACTGTTTATGCACAATGGTATGAGAAAAATGGGTTGAGCTCTCCAATCTACAAAACTGTAACAAAGGAAGATGGTTCATTTGTCCTTGGAATGGCTCCGTTTATTGGTGCAGATGGTAAGAAATGGACCTTTAATGCTTATGCATCGTTGGGGGCTGGAGATGCTAATGCTGAAAAATGGCGTATTTGGTCTATTAACCCAGACACGAATAAGTATGAACTTCTCTATTCTTATGGTGAAGAACAAATTTCTCCAGAAGGTTCTGCACTTGATACAACCGCTGGTGCTGGTAACGAAACAGCGACTCAACGTCTCACAAATATTGAGATTCAATACGCTTATAAGAACTCAGATGTCTGGAAACAAGATGCAAAACAAACCCCTGCATCCCCAGATAGCAACGAAGGTGGATTGGTTTCAGGGAGCGTGTATTGGAACAATAACAATCCGCAGGGGAGCCTGATTTGGAACGGCTTGATTAGTCGAGAAAAAGCAGATATCGGTCTTGCAGGTGTGAATGTTTATGCTTCTTACTTAAGTGATTATGCTGTTGCAGAATTGAATAAATTAGAAACCTTGCAACAGTTTGTTGCAGAAGGTTCTACTTGGACACCGACAGTAAATAAGGATAAATCTTCAAATATTCGTGGTGCGAATTGGACACGTGAAAACGAAGAAAAACTCCGTGAGTATCTTATTGCTCAAATCACAGCAAATCGTTCTGAATGGATTGCTGAAACCGTAGTGGCCCAAACAGATGCCAAAGGTGAGTATAAGCTCCAGTTTAATGGAACATTTGGTCAAGCGTGGAACAATCCAGGATTTGATGGCCTTATCAATAGTCGTGATTCTGTCTTACTCAGCAACCAAGATGTTACGAATGGTTCAGGAGTGACGAAAAAAGGAACAGAATGGATGGGAACTGTCGCAGACAGTCCATCTTACGGTAAATTTGGAAGTACTGGAGCTGATTCTGGTCTTGATCTCAACAAGGCACCAAAACACATTAACTTAGATTGGTTGATGGTTGTTGCAGAATTAGAGGGTGTGTCATTTACGACACCATTCTATGGTGATGTGCCACGTGCTGCTAATTCAGGTGCATGGGGAGATACCCTACCTACATTTTGGAATGTTGGCTACAACATCGGTACAACTGAAATTCCAGGGAATAACAATGTTACAAATGTTCGATTTGCAGCCTTCCACAATGATGTGAAATTTGATATTGTAAATTACGACTCCTACTCAAACTATGCAGGACCTGGAGACACTGCTATTGCAAAGACAACAGGAGTTAAGGCAGTAGCGGGTGAGTACTACAAGATTGTCTGGAAAGATGAAAATGGTAAGGTTGTAGATGAAGGTACGGCAGTTCAAGCGAATGCTGATGGTACTTTACCAGATTCAACCTTCACAGCTCCAAGTGATTTGACAAAGACTACTACCTACTTTGCAGAATTGTATGCAGTGAATGAAGATGGAACACTTCCGGATTATCCAATTCAAACAGATTCATTTACTGTGGTTTATAAACTGCTTCCGAAGTACGAAGTAACTTATGCAGATCAAGGAGCGACAGATACAAGCTCTGCTGCTCCAACGTTTGATGTAGCACATACAAAGGATGTAGAAGAAAAACTTGCGATCCCTGAAGGTACGACATTCTCGTTTGTTTCTGCTGATGGTAGTGAAGAAGCGCCGGCTAACTTCTCTATTGATGCAAAAACAGGTGTTATTACATGGAAAAACGCTACAGAAGACACCTCTGTTGATGTATTAGTAACCTATGCAGATGGCTCTACTTCAATCGTAACAGCGGAGTTCAAGCTTAATCGTTCTGAGACAGAAACGGATAAGTATACTCCTGCTTATACAGCTACAGAAGTGAAAGCTGGTCAGTCAGTAACGTCAGCTCTTCCTACCTTTACAGACAAAGAGGGGGGTGTTGCAACACCAGCTGCCCCAGTAGCTTATAAACTTGGAGATATCAGTGGACTACCAGCAGGCGTGGTAGCAACAGTCGATTCCGCAACAGGTGCGGTAACGCTTACGACTCCAGATGGTCTTGCCGTAGGTACAAAAATTGATGTTCCAATCGTTGTAACCTATAGTGATCAGACAGAGGATACTACAACAGCTACATTTACTGTTGTGGAGTCTGATAAGGATAAATATAGTCCTACTTATACAGAGGTAACAGGTAAACCAGGTGAAGCCGTTATAACAGAAAGTCCAAGCTTTACACCAGAATTGTCGGCAGATGCTCAAAAACCAACCTATGCTATTGCTACAGAACAACCAGTAGGAACAACTCCACTTCCAGCAGGAACAACGGCAACGATTGATTCAGAAGGCAAGGTTAGCGTAACGATTCCATCAGATGCCGTGCCAGGAACAGAATACACTATTCCGGTTGAAGTAACTTATGGTGATGGTTCTAAAGAGATTGTTCCAGTTAAGGTAACCGTAGCAGAGCCAGATGATGAAGGTGAAAAACCAGCAGTTGGGGCAATTGAAGATAAGACTGTTGTAGAAAAACAACCAATCGAGCCAATCGCTGTCCCAGTAGAAAACAAACCAGCTAATGGAACAGTCGAAGTAACGGGTCTCCCAACCGGTCTCACCTATGATCCAGCCACTGGTACTATCACTGGTACCCCAACTGTCACAGACTGGGGAACAACAGAGGAAGAACGCGACTTCCCTGCCAAAGTGGTTGTCAAAGACGAAAACGGCAATCCAGTTGCGGAAAAATCATTCACCATCAAGGTTCAACGGGATACAGATGGCGATAAAGACCCAGATGTGACCGATCCAGATGATGACAATGATGGCTATACAGATGACCAAGAAAAGACAGCAGGTACGGATTCTAAGGATCCAAATAGTAAACCAGCAACCCCAGCAGTCGGCAATCTTGAAGATAAGACTGTTGTAGAAAAACAACCGATTGAGCCAATCGCTGTCCCAGTAGAAAACAAACCAGCTAATGGAACAGTCGAAGTAACAGGTCTCCCAACCGGTCTCACCTATGATCCAGCAACTGGCACCATTACTGGTACCCCAACTGTTGATGATTGGGGCAAGGATGAGGAAGAACGTGACTTCCCTGCCAAAGTGGTTGTCAAGGACGAAGCTGGCAATCCAGTTGCGGAAAAATCATTCACCATCAAGGTTCAACGGGATACAGATGGCGATAAAGACCCAGATGTGACCGATCCAGATGATGACAATGATGGCTATACAGATGACCAAGAAAAGACAGCAGGTACAGACTCCAAGGATCCAAATAGTAAACCAACTGCAACTGTTGGCGATATTGGCGATAAGACTGTTGTAGAAAAACAACCGATTGATCCAATCACTGTCCCAGTAAGCAATGTTCCAAATAATGGAACAGTCGAAGTAACAGGTCTCCCAACCGGTCTCACCTATGATCCAGCTACCGGAACTATCACGGGTACCCCAACTGTTGAAGACTGGGGCAAGGATGAGGAAGAACGTGACTTCCCTGCCAAAGTGGTTGTCAAGGACGAAGCTGGCAATCCAGTTGCGGAAAAATCATTCACCATCAAGGTTCA
>NZ_JBUEQR010000062.1:0-14340 GCF_054968985.1 Streptococcus sp. 1F3
GTTTAAGAATGGTTGAGAACTGCTGGACTTTTCCTGCGTCCTGCTCTTTATAGGTTGTGCTCTTTTTTTAAGGTTACGTTGAGTTTCTTTAAAGCAACCCAAACAGACTGCGGTGTGCAGTCAAAATGTTCCGCTATTTCACGGAGAAAGGCATCTGGATGCTCTGAGACAAACTTCTGAAGTTGATCCAGTGGCAATTTTCTAGGATGTGGTGAACGCTTTTTAACTGCTAAAGTCCCGTGATGTTTTAACTGTTGTTCCCATAAATAGAGGGTGTTTGTACTAATATCAAAGAGCTGACAAGCTTCTTTGCGAGTATGACCTTCGTCTTGAACAAACGAAATCACTCGTTTTTTAAAATCTAAATCATATGCCATAACTTTAGTATACCATAATTATTGCGTTACTGGTTTAAAACTGATTGACTACATTTAACAGGCTTCCAGATTTAGTAGGATAAAACTTTTATGATAATACAGGCAGAAACCTATCCTTTGGCTAGTAGGTGAAAGGGATATTGTAATAGAGAATGAAACATGGGACTTGGTGTATTTTAAAAAGCAGAATATTTATCTGCTTTTTTTTGTGTACGACTAGGACCTTCTGCTATAATAAAGAAAACGGTATCTTTTCTATAAAAAGAGGAGGGAAATGATGAAGGCATTATCAAAAACAGCAGTAAAAAAGCGCTTGATGGCTTTGGAGAAGGAAGAGTTGGTGGGGCTTATCTGTCAATTGTATGGTGAGCATAAGGTGCTTAAGGATAAGCTGAATGCTTCTTTTCAGGGAAAGTCCTATATAGCAGATTTGGTCTCTGATTATTGTCACAAGATACACAAGGTGATGTTTCCTAAAAACATTGGTCGTGGGGGTGATTATAAGGCAGCCAAGAAGTTAATGGATGACTTTAGGGAGCGTTGCACGGATCCAGAAGCACAAGCGAGGGTCCATCTTCAATTCGCACTAGATGGAACTCGTTTTACGGAATATTTTGGGGATATGTCGACGGCTTATTATCAGGCAGTTTTAACCTCTTACCAGGTAGCTGTCCATTTTGCAGAGGGTCAGGAAGATTTCTTTGAGTCTGTAAAACAAGACCTAGAGTATATTTATCAAGTTGGATTAGATATTGGTTGGGGATTTGCAGAAGGGGTTATGGATATTTTTGGGCAAATAGCCTGGATGTATGACGAAGATAAGTGATTTGGGGAGACATGATGGAATAATTGATCGAGAAATCCTCGGGAAGACTGGTTTGTGTGAGAGATAGGTATCCTTATTATGGTTATTCGTTACAGTAGAGTATCAAGATACTGGTGAGCTCGTTCTGATTAGTGAGAGTGAGCTTCAGAAGCAGTTTCTATCAAGACCTTCCCAGCTAACAACTGCTGAAAAATTAAGGATTTACCACTCACTCTTTAGAGGACGGGATGATGTATATGCGAAATCCTATCAAAATGATACGGGAAGATTACAGTATTATCCTTCTTATCGTTATGGTTGGAAGGAGTTACCAGCTGATAAGCGGCTCTGTGAACCGTTGACAGATGAGGTGCTAAAGGTGCATTTTAGGGGGAGACAAGTATTGGTTTATTTCCTATTCGGACAGACGATACGTGTAATTTGTTAGCCATTGATTTTGATAAGGGAGATTGGAAAGAAGCTGTTCGGATCTTGAGGCAGGTCGCAGGTGCATATAAAATTGCCACACATGTTGAGATTTCTCGTTCAGGAAATGGGGGACATGTCTAGTTTTTCTTTGATAGTCCTATCTCTTGTCGAGAAGTGCGATTATTTGGACGGAAATTGCTAGAGTTAGCTATGCAGGAGTCACCTAAGTTGTCTTTTGATTCTTTTGATCGTATGTTTCCAAACCAAGATCGCTTGCCAAAGGGTGGTTTTGGAAATCTCATTGCTCTACCGTTGCAAGGGGATTCTTTTCAAGTGGGAAGAAGAGTCTTTGTTGATGAACAGTATACTCCTTATGCAGACCAGTGGTTATATCTGAAAGAATTGGAGCAGGTGACTTATCAGCAGGTTCAAGTATTAAATAAGGTGTCCCTAGAGATGTGCTTTGAACAAGAAATGTTAGAAATACAGTTGGGACGGATGTTAAGGGTAAGGAAAGCTGCTCTCTCCCCTCAACTGTTATTCTATTTGAAAAGATTAGCGTCGTTTTCAAATCCAGAATATTATGTAAAACAAGCGATGAGACAGCCAACGTATCAGACTCCTGAAATGATTTATTTACTTTGAAGAAGATGATTCGTTTCTAATCTTCAAGCAATGTTTCCTAGGTTGCTTGTTATTGGAAGGAGCAAGGAAATGAGATTGGAATATCTTTCAGAGGACAATTACGGTTCGATCAAGAATTAGCCTTGTTGGATATGTTATCTGCGGAGAACGGTGTCCTTTGTGCAGGTACATCAATCACCGTGCATGAGGTGGCTAAATTACTTCCCAATTTTATATTGATGGATGATCGTATCGTTTGGTTTGGCAAATTGCCAATATTTGGTCAGCAATCTGATAGGGAAGAATCCATCATTCTTCGAATAGAAAGTGAAAACTTGGTTCAAGAATTTAGAGACATCATTGGGAAAAGCAGTGATGAAGCCATGAAAGAATGATTTTAGTCAATTAAATAGATGGTCAAATAAATGGAAGTAGGTCTAATGGGAGTCTGGATAGGAAAAAAACGAGCCTGTTTACATCTAATGAGGTTATTAAGAATAGAACCCATGCCGAACGCATAAAGAAATAATTGTTTCTAGGGAACGCATTTAGTAGCATGATCTATTTTTATCGCTGATTTCATGCTGTGATGATCCTTGCTAAGGGACATATCCTTTTGAGGGCAATAGATGACAATGGTTTGAAAAAAATGCATGCAACTAAAAAAGTTACATGCATTTTTAAGTCGCTTCTCGCAAAATAAAACCAATATAATATTGTCATCAACCTTAAAATATAGTATGATGAGAATGTAAACGGATACAATTTGAGCAACAAAAAAGCACCGAATCGGTGCCCACTTTTTCAAGTTGAATACGGACTGGATTAAAAATCACTGCCTTATTTTAACTTTGCTGTGTTGTTTCGAACGGTTCCAACAAACTCATTATACCTCCTAAAAGAAAAATAGTCAAGAGGTTTATAAGAGAATAATAAAATTATTTGAAATTTGAAATTATTTGAAAGAACATAGCTCTAAAACTAAAATATAACCTACAGCTTAATGATAACAAATTTCATTTGTATTTGATAGTTTTTAGTTGCAATATATTCCAAAAATAGTAAAATTAAATTGGGTTATATTTTAAGGATTTATAATTTAAAAAGGAGTATTAAGATGAGCAATCAAAAACCTTATTCTATCGGATTAGATATTGGAACAAATTCTGTTGGTTGGGCAATTATGACTGACGATTATACAGTGCCCGCTAAAAGATTCAAAGTTCTTGGGAACACGGATAAAGAATTTATTAAGAAAAATTTAATGGGAGTTTTGTTGTTTGATAGTGGTGAGACGGCAGAAGGGACGCGGTTAAAACGGACAGCTCGTCGCCGTTACACACGGCGTAGAAATCGTATTTTGTACTTGCAAGATATTTTTAAAAATGAAATTACCAAAGTTGATGAGAGTTTTTTTCAACGATTAGAAGATTCATTCTTGGTTCCGGAAGATAAAAAAGGTGAACGGCATCCTATTTTCGGAAATTTGGTTGAAGAAGTTAATTACTATAGCAATTTTCCAACGATTTATCACTTGCGAAAACATTTAGCAGATTCTTCAGAGAGGGCTGATTTACGTCTGGTTTATTTAGCTCTGGCGCATATCATCAAATATCGAGGTCACTTCTTAATTGATGAGCCAATCGATATTCAAAATCTGAACAGTCAGGAATTGTTTGACCAGTTTTTAACGACCTATGACCTTATACAAGAAGATAGTCATGTAGCAGATGTAACCGTTGATATTGCTACCATTATTGCTACAAAAATGAGTAAATATCAAAAAGTCGAGGCTGTATTGTCTCATTTTCCAGGTCAAAAGAAAAATTCATTTTTTGGAAATCTGGTGTCTCTTGCCTTTGGCTTACTTCCTAACTTTAAAACGAATTTTAATTTAGCTGAAGATGCCAAGTTACAACTGTCTAAGGATTCTTATGATGAAGATTTAGAAGCTTTACTAGGGCAGATTGGTGATGAGTATGCAGATGTCTTTGTCGCTATTCGAAAATTGTATGATAGTATTCTTTTGTCAGGCATACTATCCGTTAATGATTTAAGTACAAAAGCGCCGTTATCAGCTTCTATGGTTAAACGTTATAATGAGCATCAGACGGATTTAGCCCAGCTTAAGCTATTTATTCATGAAAACTTACCAGATAGCTATAAAGAGGTTTTTTATGATGTAACTAAGAACGGTTATGCAGGCTATATCAATGGTAAAACGAGCCAAGAAGATTTTTATAAATACTTGAAAAAACTGCTTACTAAGAAAGATGGTAGTACACTATTTATTGAAAAAATAGATCGGGAGGATTTTCTGAGAAAGCAACGGACTTTTGATAATGGTTCAATTCCTTACCAAGTACATTTAGCAGAGATGAAAGCTATTTTAAGACGTCAAGGAGAGTACTATCCATTCTTAAAGGAGAATGCGACGAAAATCCAACAAATTTTGACCTTTAGAATTCCTTACTATATAGGACCTTTGGATCGGAGGGGGCGTAGTCGTTTTGCTTGGGCAAGTTTTCATTCAGAAGAGCAGATTACACCGTGGAATTTTGAAAAAGTTATTGATAAAAATCGTTCAGCACAAGCTTTTATTGAACGCATGACCAATAATGATTTGTATTTATCCGATCAGAAAGTTTTGCCGAAGCACAGCCTTCTATATGAAAAATTTACAGTCTATAATGAATTGACTAAGATCAAATATATCACGGAAACAGGAGAGACTAAATTTTTTGATGCAAACTTAAAACAGGAAATTTTTGATGCTCTTTTTAAGCAAGAACGAAAAGTTACAAAGAAAAAACTACTGATGTTCTTAGATAAGAATTTTGATGAGTTTAGGATTGTTGATATTCAGGGATTAGATAAGGAAACAGGAGCGTTTAATGCTTCGTATACGACTTATCAGGACCTGTTGAAAATTATAAAAGACAAGGCATTTATGGATAATCCTGAAAATGCTGATATTTTTGAAGAAATTGTTCTTACGTTGACACTCTTTGAAGATAGGGAGATGATTAAGCAACGTTTGACAAAATATACAGAGCAGTTGGACAAAAAAGTGATTGATCATCTTTCGCGTCGTCACTATACTGGCTGGGGGCGATTATCCGCGAAGTTAATCAATGGGATTAGAGATAAGCAATCACATAAAACGATTATGGATTATTTGATTGATGATGGTCATTCGAATCGTAATTTGATGCAGCTTATTACTGATGATCACTTAACCTTTAAAGATGAAATTGCAAAAGCTCAATCGACGGATAATGGAGAAGATATTCATCAAGTTGTTCAAGATTTAGCTGGTAGTCCTGCTATTAAAAAAGGCATTCTACAAAGTATTAAGATTGTTGATGAATTAGTAAGGGTCATGGGAAATGAACCAGAGCAGATTGTGATTGAAATGGCGCGTGAACATCAGACCACAGCCAAGGGGCGTCGCAATTCTCAACAACGGTTAAAAGGACTAACAGATGCTATAAAAGCGTTTGGTAGCGATCTTCTAAAACACTACCCTGTTGAAAATGCTCAATTACAAAACGATAGGCTCTATCTTTACTATCTTCAAAATGGTCGAGATATGTATACGGGAGATCCACTAGATATCGAACGTCTAAGTGACTATGATATTGACCATATTATTCCACAGGCTTTTATTAAAGACAATTCGATTGATAATCGAGTTCTAGTGTCATCGGCTAAAAATCGTGGTAAATCAGATGATGTCCCGAGTGAAAATGTTGTTAGGAGGATGAGACCATTTTGGGATAAATTATTGAGTAGTGGCTTGATTTCTCAGAGAAAATATCAGAATTTAACAAAGAAAGAACTCAGTCAAGATGATAAGGCTGGATTTATCAGACGGCAATTAGTTGAAACAAGACAAATTACAAAACATGTTGCTCGTATCTTAGATGACCGGTTTAATAAAACATTTGATGAGGAAGGCAAACGCATTCGTAATGTAAAGGTTGTGACCCTAAAATCAAACTTGGTATCTACTTTCCGTAAAGAGTTTGAATTGTATAAAATTCGTGAAATCAACGACTATCACCATGCACACGATGCCTATCTCAATGCAGTTGTTGCAAAAGCGCTCTTAGTGAAATATCCGAAACTGGAGCCGGAATTTGTCTATGGCGAGTACCCGAAATACAATAGCTACCAAGAACGTAAAACAGCTACTCAAAAGCTATTCTTCTATTCTAATATCATGAATATGTTTAAAACGAAAGTCATATTAACTGATAATAGGGTTATTGAACGCCCAAGGATTGAAGTGAACGAAGAAACAGGAGAAATTGCTTGGGATAAGACAAAACATCTCACTACTGTTAAAAAAGTTCTTTCATACCCACAAATCAATATTGTGAAGAAGGTTGAAGAACAGACAGGAGGATTTTCGAAAGAATCTATTTTGCCCAAAGGTGAGTCTGATAAATTGATTCCACGTAAAACGGGCTGGGATACAAAGAAATATGGTGGTTTTGATAGTCCAACGGTTGCGTATTCCATTATTTTTGTAGCGGATATGAAAAAAGGGAAGACTAAGAAGCTAAAAACCCTTAAAGATATCATTGGGATTACCATTATGGAGCGGTCTAGGTTTGAGGAAAATCCGATTGCGTTTTTAGAAGATAAAGGCTATCAAAACATACGTGAAGATACGATTATTAAATTACCTAAATATAGTCTGTTTGAATTGGAGAATGGAAGAAAGCGACTGCTAGCAAGTGCCAAAGAGCTTCAAAAGGGCAATGAGATCGTTATTCCAATAGATTGGGTGAAATTTTTATATCTAGCCGAACGATTTGAATCGCTGACAGCCCAAATAGATGCTGTTGAAAGAAAGAGAGATTTTGTACTTCGAAATAGTCATTACTTTGTTGACATGATGAATTGTATTAAGCGTTTCTCTAATAAGAATATTCAGGCAGAATCGAATTTAGAAAAAATTGTTAAAACTTTCGAGGACGCTAAAGACAGACCTATTAGTGAGAAAGCTACACAATTTAAGTCACTGTTCACATTTACTGCTATGGGGGCACCAGCTGCTTTCAAATTCTTTGATAAAACGATTGATCGAAAACGCTATACATCTACCGCTGAAATCCTTTCTGCCACTCTCATCCACCAATCTATCACGGGACTTTATGAAACACGTATTGATCTTAGCAAGCTAGGAGAGGAATTATGGGATGGCGAACGGTAGTTGTTAATACACATTCAAAATTATCCTATAAGAATAATCATCTGATTTTTAAGGATGCCTATAAAACGGAGATGATCCATTTGTCAGAGATTGATATTGTGTTGCTAGAAACCACTGATATTGTCCTATCGACAATGCTGGTGAAACGTTTAGTTGATGCAAATATTTTAGTGATATTTTGTGATGATAAGCGCCTGCCAACCGCTATGCTTCTTCCTTATTATGCCCGGCATGATTCGAGCTTACAGTTAAGTAATCAGATTTCATGGAACGTTGAGATAAAATGTGAAGTCTGGACAGCCATTATTGCTCAGAAAATTCTGAATCAAAATTTGTATCTGGGAGAATGCTCTTTCTTTGAAAAATCACAAGCTATTATGGAGTTATACCATACTTTAGAGCCATTTGATCCGAGTAACCGTGAGGGGCATTCCGCACGTATCTATTTTAATACTTTATTTGGAAATGATTTCTCACGGGAACAGGAAAATGACATTAATGCTGGTCTTGATTATGGCTATACCCTTTTGTTGAGTATGTTTGCACGGGAAGTTGTTGTTTGTGGTTGCATGACGCAATTCGGTCTCAAGCATGCGAACCAGTTTAATCAATTCAATTTTGCAAGTGATATTATGGAGCCTTTCCGTCCTATTGTTGACAGGATTATCTATGAAAATAGAAATCATTCATTTGTGAAAATGAAGCGTGAGTTATTTACCCTATTTTCGGAGACCTATCTCTATAATAATAAAGAAATGTATTTATCGAATATTGTTAGTGACTATACAAAAAAGGTGGTCAAAGCCTTGAACAATCAAGGAAAAGGAGTTCCTGAGTTTAGGATATGAGTTATCGATATATGCGAATGATGTTAATGTTTGATATGCCAATGGAAACAGCTGAGGAGCGTAAGGCATATCGGAAATTTCGGAAGTTCTTGTTAAGTGAAGGATTTATCATGCACCAATTTTCCGTTTATAGTAAGTTGTTGCTTAACAATTCTGCTAGGAAAGCTATGGTAGATCGTCTTCAAGAGAATAATCCCAAAAAGGGAAGCATTACCTTGTTGACGGTGACGGAGAAGCAATTTGCTAGGATGCTTTACTTATATGGTGAACGAAATCAGAGTGTTGCAAATTCAGATAGCCGTGTCGTGTTTCTTGGGGAGACTTATGATGTTGAAGATTAATTTTCCGATTTTAGATGAACCCTTGCAGTTGGGAAATGGAACCATTCTTGTTGTTGAAGATGTGACAGTATTTTCAGCCCTGGTTAAACATTTTTATAGTTATAATGAAGATGGGGAGTTAAAGGTATTTGATAGTAAGTTCAAATCTCTTAAGGAATCCGAACTCATGGTGGTGACGGATATTTTAGGATATGATGTCAATGCACCTGCGCTATTGAAGCTTATTCATGCAGACTTAGAATCTCAGTTCAATGATAAACCAGAAGTGAAATCAATGGTTGAAAAATTAGCTGCTACCATTACGGAGCTGATTGCCTTTGAGTGTTTGGAAAATGAGCTGGATTTAGAATTTGATGAGATTACTATTTTGGAGTTGATTAAGGCCTTAGGGGTAAAAATTGAAACAGAAAGCGATAGTATTTTTGAAAAATGTTTTGAAATACTACAGATTTATAAGTACCTCAGTAAGAAGAGACTCTTAATTTTTGTGAATAGCGGATCCTATTTAACTCAAACTGAAATGCACAGTTTGATGGAATACATCGAATTATCCCATCAAACGGTTTTGTTTCTAGAACCAAGACGGCTATATGATTTTCCTCAATATGTGTTGGATACTGATTACTTCTTAGTGGCAGAAAATATGAGTTAATACGAGTGAAAAGAATGTAGACGCTTTAATATGTAGGCTCTATTCTTCCTATTTCTAAGCTGGGCTTAACTGTAAGTACCTCGTATAAGCTGATTAGATACTCCTTAGAGGAACTTTAAGAGCGGTCAAAGATGTCGATTGACCACGCGTCTATATGTTTTATACTCATTTCGTTTACCTTTTATTACTTCAACGCTTTGCCGTACTCTACGATTGTTACTGACTATCGTCAGTATGATTTCCAACCTTCAACAGTCATTAGACTGTTGAAGCAGTCTGTAGCTCGTTGCCTGGTACTAAAAGGAAACGAAACAACTATACTAGTTGTGATAAAGGGAGTAAAACTTTTTACCAAATCTCTTTTGTGTGTAGCTATAGATACCTACAATGCCTATAAAGAAAAAGGGGAATCAGGCAAAGAATTTAATAAATTGGTCATTACAATGGAGGATTGTGAACTAAGGAAAACTTTACTTTATATGTTTAGAAGCATTGATTTAACAAGCTATTTGAGATATAATAAGTAAAGAAATGGAATTATTTGAAGCTGAAGTCTAGCTGGGATGAGTGGCGCGATTACGAAATCTTCTGGACAAAAATTGTCTGCGAGGTTTTAGAGCTGTGTTGTTTTGAATGGTTCCAAAACTATATATTTTGTAGGAATGCTTATAGAGGAGTTTTAGAGCTGTGTTGTTTTGAATGGTTCCAAAACTAAAGTCACTTACTCAATGATAAATAGAAAGTTTTAGAGCTGTGTTGTTTTGAATGGTTCCAAAACATAGAGATACCGAACTTATCATCGCCTTGTGTTTTAGAGCTGTGTTGTTTTGAATGGTTCCAAAACATGGGGTCTAAAAGGTTACAGTGCTGGCTTATCAATGTTTTAGAGCTGTGTTGTTTTGAATGGTTCCAAAACGGAGGAGCTTAAAGCGAAATTGAACCAACTGTTTTAGAGCTGTGTTGTTTTGAATGGTTCCGCTTTTAGAGTGGATAGGCATCTGATTAGGAAGACTACTATTTTTGAACGGTTGAGTTTTTCCTGAAATTCTGATATACTGGGTATCAATAAATCGAAAAAAGTGCTATTTAGTGCTTTTTTCTTATTATACTACTCTATAAAGATCGAGATTTGACGAACTTCCGTTATTTTGAGTGGTGGAGGGGGAATTGGTCTGGTAAGCTTGTTATCAAAAATAGGTGGAATTAAACTAGTTGATAGCTATTTTAAATTGGAAATTAGAAAAGGAGCTCCTTTTTGAAGCATTCACAAGGTGAGTGACGAGCGTCAGATGTTGATTTTTACGAGTATGAGGAGGAGAAATGAACTACATTTGGTCTTACTTGAAAAAATATCCTAAGTGGTTGGTCTTGGATTTGCTTGGTGCTATCTTTTTTGTGGTTGTTAATCTTGGTCTACCGACTGTCTTAGCACGAATGATTGACGAGGGAGTTAATAGACAAGATACGGAACGCCTGTATTTCTGGGCGATGCTTATGTTAGCCGTGATTGTTCTTGGAACCTTGGGGAGGATTGTCTTGTCTTATGCAGCTAGTAAATTGACGACGAGCATGGTTCGTGACATGCGAAATGATCTGTATGCTAAGTTGCAAGAGTATTCGCACCATGAATATGAGCAGATTGGGGTTTCATCTTTAGTGACGCGGATGACAAGCGATGCTTTCGTCTTGATGCAGTTTGCGGAACAAGTCTTGAAATTAGGGGTTATTACCCCTTTGATGATGATTTCAAGTGTTATGATGATTTTCTTGACCAGTCCATCGATGGCTTGGATTGTGGCTTTTGCCATGCCATTTTTAGCCATGGTTGTTTGGTATGTAGCGGTGAAGACCCGTCCCTTGTCCGAAAAGCAGCAGAAAACCTTGGATAAAATCAATCAGTATGCCCGGGAAAACTTGACGGGCTTGCGGGTGATCCGTGCCTTTGCTCGAGAGGGATTTCAGGAAGAACGTTTTGCAGAGCAAAATAATCTGTATGCACAAAATTCCAACCGTCTCTTTAAGTTAACCGGCTTGACAGAGCCTTTATTTGTACAGATTATCATTGCTATGATTGTAGCCATCGTCTGGTTTGCACTGGCACCACTCGGTCAAGGGGATTTGCAGATTGGGGATTTGGTCGCATTTATCGAATATAGCTTCCATGCCCTCTTGTCCTTTCTTCTTTTGTCTAATCTCTTTACAATGTACCCTCGGACAGCGGTTTCTAGCGAACGTTTGAGAGAAGTGATGGAGATGCCGATTTCGATCAATCCTAATGAAGCTGGGATAACAGAGACAAGGACTAAGGGGTATTTGGAATTTGATAATGTGACCTTTGCCTATCCAGGAGAAACAGAAAGCCCTGTCTTACATAATATTTCCTTTAAAGCAAAACCGGGAGAAACGATTGCCTTTATCGGCTCAACTGGTTCTGGAAAGTCTTCTCTCGTACAGTTGATACCACGTTTCTATGATGTCACTCTTGGAAAAATCTTGGTTGACGGTGTAGATGTCCGTTCCTACAATCTCAAGGCACTTCGGCAGAAGATTGGCTTTATTCCACAAAAGGCTCTCCTCTTTACTGGAACGATTGCTGAAAATCTCCGCTATGGGAAAGAAGATGCTAGTCATGAAGAACTACATCAGGCAGCAGATGTGGCGCAAGCACGTGAATTTATTGAGAGTAAGGAAGAGCAATTTGAAACTCACTTGGCAGAAGGCGGGAGCAATTTGTCGGGTGGGCAAAAGCAACGCCTGTCTATTGCCCGTGCGGTGGTCAAAGAACCAGATATTTATATCTTTGACGATTCTTTCTCAGCTCTGGACTATAAGACAGACGCTATCTTGCGCCGTCGTTTGAAAGAGGTGACGGAAAATGCGACAGTCCTCATTGTGGCTCAGCGTGTGGGAACAATTATGGATGCTGATCAGATTATCGTCCTTGATAAGGGAGAAATCATCGGTCGTGGTACCCACGAAGAGCTGATGGAGACTAATGATATCTATCGTGAAATCGCCAATTCTCAACTCAATAGTCAATCATTAACAGAAGAATAGGAGGAAGCATGAAAAAATCATCTAGTTTTGCTCGTTTATGGAGCTATTTAAAGGTGTATAAACTGGCTCTTTTTGCAGCGGTTTTCCTCAAGATTCTCAGTGTTGTGATGAGTGTCTTGGAACCTTTTGTACTAGGGCTTGCAATTACTGAGTTGACCAAAAATCTGATGGAGATGGGACAAGGTGTGGCAGGTGCTAGCATCAACGTAACCTATATTTTCTGGATTTTACTGCTGTATCTTATCCGGGCTCTCTTTTATGAAATTGGTGCCTACTATTCCAATTATTTTATGACCAATGCTGTTCAGCAGACGGTGGCAGATTTGCGCAATGATTTGAGTCGCAAAATCAATCGCATTTCGGTTGCTTACTTTGACAAACAGCAATTTGGCGATGTCTTGGGGCGCTTTACCAGTGATGTGGAGACGGTATCCAATGCTCTCCAACAGAGTGTACTTCAGTTGGTTAATGCAGTCTTTACGATTCTTTTGGTAGTAGTCATGATGCTTGTGTTGAATTTCAAATTGGCATTGATTGTCATGATTAGCATTCCTCTGACATACGTTGGTGCTCAGCTTATCCTTAAAAAATCACAACCTTATTTCAAGGAGCAGGCGGCTATTTTAGGTCGGCTCAATGGTTTTGTCCAAGAGAACTTGTCTGGGTTCAATGTCCTAAAGCTCTACGGTCGTGAAGAGGCTTCAAGGGAGGATTTTCAAGATATTACGGATAGTTTGCAATACGTTGGTTTTAAGGCAAGTTTTATCTCTGGCTTGATGATGCCAATTTTACATGCAGTATCTGATTTGACCTATCTACTGGTCGCTGTTGTCGGTGGCTTGCAGGTTATTGCAGGCCGTCTGACCATAGGGAATATGCAGGCTTTCGTCCAGTACGTATGGCAGGTCAGTCAGCCTATTCAGACCTTGACCCAATTAGCAGGACCTTTGCAAAGTGCCCAGTCGTCACTTGAGCGGATTTTTCAAGTTTTAGACGAGGCTGATGAGCCGATGGAAGTGACAGAGGATTTAGCCCATGATTTGACAGGCCAGGTCAGTTTCAAGCATGTGGATTTCCAATATGTGGAAAATAAACCTTTGATTCGAGATTTTAATCTGGAAGTAGAACCGGGTGAAATGGTGGCGATTGTTGGTCCTACAGGGGCTGGAAAGACGACCTTAATCAACCTCTTGATGCGTTTTTATGATGTGACAAGTGGAGCAATTACGGTAGACGGACATGATATCCGTCATCTTTCTCGTCAGGCATACCGTCAGCAATTTGGGATGGTCTTGCAGGATGCTTGGCTCTATGAGGGAACGATTAAGGAGAATCTCCGCTTTGGGAATTTACAGGCGATAGATGAGGAAATCATTGAGGCAGCTAAGGCTGCGAATGTCGATCACTTTATTCGGACCTTGCCTGGTGGCTACAATATGGAGATGAATCAAGAATCTAGCAATATTTCGCTTGGTCAAAAGCAGCTTTTGACGATTGCACGGGCACTCTTAGCAGATCCTAAAATCTTGATTCTCGATGAGGCGACCAGTTCTGTTGATACCCGCTTGGAGCTCTTGATTCAAAAGGCAATGAAGAATTTGATGAAAGGACGCACCAGCTTTGTCATTGCTCACCGCTTATCAACCATTCAAGAAGCTGATAAGATTTTGGTCTTAAAAGATGGGCAAATCATTGAACAAGGAACGCATCAGAGTCTCTTAGCCGATAAAGGCTTCTACTATGATCTCTACAATAGTCAATTCGCAAAAAAAGAAGAAAGTGCATAAAGAGGCTGGGCAAAAAGTCTTCGAAATAGAAAACAGCTTAGAATCACATCATTAAAAATGTTGATTCTAAGCTGTTTTTATTGGCTCTTTGTCAACTGTAGTGGGTAGATGAAAAGCTAACACCTAGAGAGGACGAACTTCGTTCTCTCTTTCTTTACGTTTAAAGCAATCAAAATGCGTTTTTTAAAGTTTTCAA
>NZ_JBUEQR010000063.1:0-7596 GCF_054968985.1 Streptococcus sp. 1F3
GAGTTGTTAGTCGCTTTTCATTATAAATCATATGGGACTTTTTTTCTATACTCAAAAAGGCTCCATAATCTCTACAGTGGATTTACCCACTACAGAAATTATAGAGCCTAAAAAGTTCGGTACCTTGTGCCGAGCTTTTTTTCATTAAGGGGATTCGGTACTGTAACGTTTCAAACTTCATTTGTCTTATGAGATAAGCACTTTCTAGCATTTTTAGTCCAAATTCAGTTTAATTCTAAGTATAAAGGAAAAGATTAACGCACACACATTTTATATGTATGCGTGTGAAAGCGAACAGAAAATCCAAAAAATGATGAAAAAATAAAATAATTTACGAATATAGAAAGTGAGGAGGAAGTATGGTTCAAAAAATAGCGCAAGAACTGATTCGAGAAGGAGTAGCAAAACGAGTGAGTGATCTTTATTTGCTACCTCAGGAAGCTTCTTACCAAGTCTATGAAAGGGTCTTAGATACTCGTCATTTGGTCGGTGAGTTTGATGAGGCTACTTACGCTGCTATCATTGCTCATTTTAAATTTGTAGCAGGAATGAATGTTGGCGAAAAACGGCGGAGCCAGCAAGGAGCTTGTGATTATGACTACGAAGTAGGGATAGTAGCGCTTCGGCTATCAACGGTTGGTGATTATCGTGGAAAAGAAAGTCTGGTCATTCGTTTTCTGTACGATCAGAAAGAAGAGTTGCATTTCTGGTTTGATGCCTTAGCTTGTGTTCAAGATATGATAAGGGGGAGGGGCTTGTACTTATTTTCAGGACCAGTAGGGTCTGGTAAAACAACTCTTATGTACCATTTGGCGGAAGTGAAATTTGCGAACCAACAGATTGTCACGATTGAAGATCCTGTCGAAATCAAGCGAGACGAGATGTTGCAATTACAGCTCAATGAAACGATTGGCTTAACCTATGATAGCTTAATCAAACTGTCTCTTCGGCACCGACCCGATCTCCTCATTATTGGAGAAATTCGGGATCATGAAACCGCACGAGCAGTCATTCGCGCTAGCCTGACTGGGGTCACCATTTTTTCAACTGTTCATGGAAAAAGTATCTCGGGAGTTTATGCCCGCATGTTAGAGCTGGGAGTGACTTCAGATGAATTGAACCATGCCTTGCAGGGGATTATTTATCAACGTTTAATTGGAGGAGGAGGAATGATAGATGTGGCAACAGAAGCCTACCCAACCCACACAGCAACAAAATGGAACCAACAGATTGACAAACTTCTTGCAGCAGGACATATCAGTGCTCATCAGGCACAGACCGAAAAAATTATCCTTGGTTCGCCAGCGTAAGATCATCGAATTGTTTACCAATCTGTTTAGGAGTGGTTTTCACTTGGGAGAAATCATTGATTTTCTAAAAAGAAGTCAATTATTGGCGGATAGTTATACAAGCATGTTATCTCAGGGCTTATTGGCTGGGAAGTCTTTTGCGAATCTTCTTTTGGACCTGCAATTTTCAGATTCAGTCGTTACTCAAGTAGCGCTGGCAGAAGTACATGGTAATCTAGAATTAAGTTTGACAAATATTCAAGAGTATCTAGGAAATGTGATGAAAGTGCGTAAAAAGCTCGTTGAGGTAGCTACCTATCCAATAATATTATTAGTATTTTTGTTTGTGATTATACTGGGCTTAAACAGCTATCTCCTGCCTCGATTAGAAGAGGAAAATGGAGCGACAAAGATGCTAGGAGTTCTTCCCTTTGTCTTTCTAGTGTCGCTTGTTGCTAGTTTGGTTCTAGGAGTACTACTGAGGTATTGGTATCGGAAATCTGATAAAATAACCGCAGTTCGTCTACTTGTGAAACTTCCATTGTTAGGGGGATTGATTCGGCTGTATCTGACGGCTTATTATGCGCGTGAATGGGGAAATCTTATCGGCCAAGGTTTTGAGATGCCTCAGATTATTAACTTGATGCAAGAGCAACAATCCGCTTTATTTTGCAGGATTGGGACAGAGTTGGGATGTGCCTTGGAGAGAGGGGTTGCTTTTGAAGAACATATTAAGTGCTATCCTTTTTTCAAGAAGGAGCTAAGTCTTATGATTGAATATGGTCAAGTTAAGGATAAGTTGGGACATGAACTGCGACTGTACGCAGATGAGTGTTGGGAGGAATTTTTCGCGAAGTTGAATGCTTCCATGCAACTGGTTCAGCCGCTTGTATTTATGTTTGTCGCTTTGATTATTGTCTTTATTTATGTAGCAATGTTATTGCCGATTTATCAATATATGGAGGTTTAAAATGAAAAAATTAAAAAAGAGAAGAGTAAAAGGCTTCACTCTAATAGAAATGTTATTGGTGCTATTTATTATTAGTATTTTGTTGCTCTTGTTTGTCCCGAATTTGAGCAAGCAAAAAGAAACTGTTAAGCAGGCAGGAAATGCGGCTGTTGTAAAAGTGGTAGAAGGACAAGCTGAATTGTATGAACTACAAAATGGAGAAAAAGCCAGTCTATCTAAGTTGGTAGAGAGCGGAGCTGTTACGGAAGCACAGGCAGAAGCCTACGATGAATACTATGCGAAAAATACAGAGAAATCTCGTACGGTTACCCCTTAGAGCCTATACGCTGTTAGAAAGTTTGCTGACACTATTTGTGGTTAGTTTTTTGACGATTCTACTGTCAAGTTCAGTTCGTCATGTATTTACAGGTGTAGAGGAGCGGTTATTTTTTCTTGAGTTTGAGAACCTGTATAAGGTGAGCCAAGAGTTAGCACTATCTTCTCATCAGTCGGTGGTGCTTGAATTTACAGATTCTAGGATTTCAAATGGTTATGATTATTTGACAGTTCCACCTACTCTGCAACTCAATCAGAAGCAACGCCTTGTATTAGATTATCGTGGAGGAAATTCATCTTTAGCTAAAATTGAATTTTCAACACAACAAAAGAAAATCATTTATCAATTATACATAGGGAGTGGGAACTATAAAAGGACAGAGAAATAAGGCTTATATTTTACTAGAAAGTTTGGTCGCTCTAGCTATTTTTTCCATGATTACAAGTCTACTTTTAGCAGGAGTGACCAGTGGCAGAAGATGGCAAAAGGATCAGTGGCAAAGACAGGAAATGCTTTTGTTAGTAAAGATGGCTGTGCAGACAAAGCAGGAACGTCTTGTCTTGAACGGAGTACATGTGAGAATTGAGAGAGATGAGCATTTCATTCGTGTGTGGTCTCAAGATGAGGAGGTGATGTATATTGAAAAAGAGTAAGGTCCCCGCCTATTCCCTAATGGAATGTTTAGTCGCCCTGTTTGTTTTATCAGGAAGTCTATTGGTTTTTACAGGTCTAGCGAACCTTATCCACCATGAAGTAGTTTATCAGGAGACAAGTATTGAAAAAAAGTGGCTTGTTTTTGCAGATCAACTGCGTTATGAGCTGGATGGTGTTCGTTTCGTTAAGATTGAAAATGACCATCTGTATGTTAATAAGTCTGGCCATCAACTGGCTTTTGGCAAATCGCAAGCAGATGATTTCCGTAAAACAAATGGCAAGGGACAAGGATATCAACCCATGCTATATCAGGTTGCGTCTGCCAAAATTCATCAAGAAAAGCCGTTTATACAGATTGATATTACATTTGAAAATGGTTGGGAGAAAAGTTTTGTGTATCGTTTTGAAGAAAAAATGTAGGGCAGGAATCATGCTATATGCTGTACTTATGGTTGCGGTTTTTAGTTTGGTGTTGCAATTCTATTTGCATATTCAACTGTCAGAAGCACGAGCGACTTCGGCCTATTACGAAAGTACGGAGGCTTATTTGATGGCAGAATGGACAGCTGATATCGCCCGGGAGGAAATAAGGTCAAAAGGTCAAATGACACAGTCTCTGAAGCAGGAGCGGAATTTAAAAATGGAAAAGTTGGAAGCGCAGACTGCTCGAAAGGATACTAGGGTCGAAGGAGAGCTTCGATTCTCTAAGGGACACTCGCATTATCAATCAGAGGATACTCAGCTTTTTGTAACAGTTACGACAATATCTGGACATGAATTTTCCTATTCTTTTTCTTCATCTAGCGAAAATGCTCCTTTTTTGATATGATAAGAATATGAATTTTGAAAATATTGAACAGGCTTATGACCTGCTATTAGAAAATGTCCAAACCCTTCAAAATCTTTTGGGAACAAACTTTTATGATGCTTTGATTGAGCAGAATGCTGCTTATTTGGCGAGCAAGTCTGAAAATGACCTCATTGCGACTAATAACGATGCTTTAAAGCAGTTGCAACTGACTGCTGAGGAATGGCGTAGAGCTTATCAATTTCTCTTTATCAAGGCTAATCAGACAGAACCAATGCAGTACAATCATCAATTTACGCCAGACAGTATCGGTTTTATCTTGACCTTTCTGTTAGATCAGTTGGTGCGTGAAAAACAGGTTACTGTTTTGGAGATTGGCTCTGGAACAGGAAATTTGGCGCAAACTATTTTGAATCATAGTCAGAAAGAGATGGATTATCTTGGTATTGAAGTGGATGATTTATTGATTGACCTATCTGCAAGTATTGCAGATGTACTGGAAAGTAATATCCGCTTTGTGCAGGGAGATGCAGTTCGTCCGCAAATTTTAAAAGAGAGTCAAATCATCATTAGTGATTTACCAATTGGTTATTATCCAGATGACCGCATAGCTCAGCGCTATCAAGTTGCCAGTTCAACTGGGCATACTTACGCTCATCATTTATTGATGGAACAATCCTTGAAGTATTTAAAGCGGGATGGGTATGCTATTTTACTTGCACCAAACGATTTGCTGACCAGTCCTCAGAGTCCGCTTTTAAAAACGTGGTTGAAGGATAGTGCCAGTGTTGTGGCAGTGCTGACCCTACCTGCTAGTTTATTTGGGACACAGTCAATGGCAAAAACGATTTTTGTGTTCCAAAAGCAGACCACTACACCGGTAGAGACCTTTATGTATCCATTGACAGATTTACAAAATCTGGAAGAATTGCAACAGTTTACTGAGAATTTCAAAAAATGGAAACAAGATAATGCAATTTAGGTAAAAATTTGATATACTAGTTAGGAAAACGCTTAAAAAGGGGAATCTTATGTCAAAAACAATTGCGATTAACGCAGGTAGCTCTAGTTTGAAATGGCAATTATACCAAATGCCAGAAGAAAAGGTATTAGCGAAAGGTTTGATTGAGCGCATTGGTCTAAAAGATTCGGTTTCAACCGTTAAGTTTGAGGGTCAATCTGCTAGTCAGACCCTTGATATTGCTGACCATGTGCAAGCTGTTAAAATTTTATTAGATGACCTGTTGGCACATCATATTATTGGAGACTTTTCAGAAATTACAGGTGTTGGCCACCGCGTAGTAGCTGGTGGTGAATTCTTCAAAGATTCTGTCTTGATTGATGATGAAGCACTAGCTAAAATCGAAGCATTATCAGCTTTAGCGCCTCTTCATAACCCAGCAAATGCCGCCGGTATCCGTGCGTTCAAGGATATTTTGCCAGATATTACGAGTGTCGCAGTTTTTGATACAGCATTCCATACCACTATGCCAGAAGTGGCCTATCGTTACCCAATTGCTACCAAGTATTATGAAGACTATCAAGTCCGTAAGTATGGGGCGCATGGGACTTCCCATTTCTATGTTTCACGTGAGGCAGCGAAGGTCTTGGATAAACCTCTTGAGGAATTGAAGTTGATTACTGCTCATATTGGAAATGGTATTTCAATTACTGCTGTTGATGGTGGAAAATCTGTGGATACTTCCATGGGCTTTACTCCCCTAGCTGGACCAATGATGGGAACTCGTTCTGGAGATATTGATCCTGCAATTATTCCTTATCTTATTGAAAATGTGGAAGAATTAAAAGATGCAGCAGATGTCGTGAATGTTCTCAACAAGCAATCGGGTATTTTGGGAATTGCGGAAATATCAAGTGATATGCGTGAAGTAGAAGCGGGTCGTGAAGCTGGAGAACCGAAATGTACACTTGCCTTTGATATGTTGGTCAACAGACTTCAAAAATTCATCGGTCAATACTTTGCAGTCCTAAATGGAGCAGATGCTCTCGTGTTCACGGCAGGTATCGGTGAGAATTCTGTGGCAGTCCGTGAAGCCGTTGTAGAAGGCTTATCTTGGTTTGGTATGGAGTTAGACCCTGCAAAGAATATCTTTGGAGCAGAAGGGGATATTTCCACTCCAGATTCTAAGGTTAAGGTTTTAGTTGTTCCAACAGATGAGGAACTTGTCATTGCGCGTGATGTAGAACGCTTGAAGAAATAAGTTTAGAAATCAGAACTTTGTATTGAAAGCATTTCATTTGTCATATAGATGATTAGAAAATGGATTCCTATTGTTAGGGTTCCATTTTTTATCTGATAGACAAAAGATAAGGGGTATAGGTGAGACTATATGAAATGATTTACAAGGTGTGTACATATAAAATATCTTATTGTCCAATGGATAAAATGGGTAGATAGCTAATAGCCGGTTTCATGAGCAGAAAACAGTAGAATGTTTGCGATTGTCTTTGTAATAATCATTGCTGTTGCGATTCTTTCTCTAATTTTTAGTACTCTCATTTTAAAATAGAATGTAGGAATCAGCCGATACCTACAAAAGTATTGCCTATAAATTAAAAGATTAGGAAGATAATTTTTATGTGATAGTTATTTAAAAAACTTTCAAAAAGATTTGTTAGATAGCGGATGTTTTATCGGGAAATACTTCTAGCCAAAATCATGTAGATATGATAGAATAAGAAAGCAAAGTTCATTTGCACAGAGTAGGTGGTTTGCGTTAAGTGTGTATGGATGGGATGTTGCCATACAACGAAGCGAAAGCGCGGTAAACCATTGCATCCGCTGTCGATAAACCGACAGCTCCAATTGATAAAAGGAGCATAGTATGTTTATGAAAAAATCCCCTAAATTTGGGGTTCGGTTATTAGTTGTCTTAGCGATGTTAATCGCTATTCGTTATATTTTGGGACACTACTATTCGTTTTGGATTGTTCCCAATATGTTGAAAGTTAGTCTATCGTTTATTGCTAATACCCTTATAGGAATGATAGCAGGACCATGGATTGCAACGGTTGTCTTTGTAGTAAATGATGTAGTGACAGCTCTAAACTCGGGGTATGCATTTATTATTTGGTTTACCTTGCTAGAGGCAGTGCAGGGCTTTTTATACGGTTACTTTTACTATGGGAAAAGGTTAGATATTCGTGGTAAAAAAGACTGGCTCTATGTACTTGGGGCTACGGTAGTGATTATGGGAATTGGGACCTTCTTTTTGACACCACTGCTTATCCAAATTTATCAACAGGTTCCTATTTCCGTTCAATTTTTTGCTCAGGGACGCATTTTTAAAATTCTAGAAATTCCATTTAGAGTAGTTGTGACAATGCTTCTCTTGCCACAGCTTCATCGAATCCCAGAAGTTCGCAAACTAATGGGGGTTAAGAAATAAGAAAAAAGCAACAATTCATCCCATTGTTGCTTTTTTGGGCTCTTTGTCAACTGTAGTGGGTAGATGAAAAGCTAACACCTAGAGAGGACGAACTTGGTTCTCTCTTTCTTTACGTTTAAAGCAATCAAAATGCGTTTTTTAAAGTTTTC
>NZ_JBUEQR010000064.1:0-41789 GCF_054968985.1 Streptococcus sp. 1F3
CAGCCCAGAGGATAAAGAAGCTGTTAAGGACAAGGTTGATACGAGCAAGCTTCCAGAGGGTACAAGTGTTACTCCAGCCGATAAGGTAAGCGGTACTGTAGACAATCCAGTAGTTGAAGTCACAGTAACCTATCCAGACGGTACAACGGACACAGTGTCTGTTCCTGTCAAGCAGAAAGACAGTATGATCTATAGACCACAGTTACCATCCTTGACGGAAGTTGACAATGTAAACCAACTTACAGTTGAAGAGAAAGAAAGGGTTAAAGAAGCCTTTGAGAAAGCAAATCCACAGTTACCTGCTGGTTCAAAAATCTTTGTTTCAGACAAGGGAAGCCTAGCCGTGATCTTCCCAGATGGTTCTGGTTTTGAGATTGATAGTCCTTATATCGTTAGAGGAAAGAACACTCCAGCCCCTCAACCAGAGAAAGTGCAAACAATGCCTCTAAGAGGTCAAGAACAAGCTACACCAATCAACAGAAAGCAGGCTCAACTGCCAAACACTGGTGAAAGCAGTGCTTCAGGAGCTCAAGTAGCAGGTCTACTTACGGTCTTGGGAACTTCCTTATTCTTATTGGCTAGGAAAGGTCGAAAAGAAGAAGAGGGATGAGGCAAAGTAAAGAAGCTATGTGCTAGAGAAGCTTTTCAAATTTTGGAATAGAGAGGTATTCTAAATGGAAAAACGATTGCTAATCAATTATTGTGGGCAGAGAACCTTTACTTGTAAACAATGTAGTCAAACAGTTATTACAGTAACAGGCATTTTGGATAAACGAACTAAGTTTTGTAGTTACTTGTGTTCGAGGCGCTATTGGCGCCATGCCAGCAAGTATCGACAAATCAAACAAGATTTATGAGGAGGAAAGAACTAGAAAACTGTTTCCATAAAAAGAAGAGGTTGGATCAAAATCCAGCCTCTTTTCTGGAGTGAAGTTACTGATACGACCAGTACCTTGGATTACCTTTCTTCCTCCAGTTGAATTTCCTTGGCTATAAAAAGAGAAGCGGAATGCTCCTAGTTAAACGCTACTATTGATGTTGCTCTATTTAGGTAAAAAAATGTTTTTAAAATTATCATGTAATAGAAGAATAAATCCTACAAATGTGGATTTGGAGTATGCACATCTTGGTCAGGAGATTGGATTTGAGTAGAATGATAAATGTGGATAATAATGGAATAAAATTCCATTTTAGGTTATAAAAATGCAGAAAAATGTCTTTTAATTTTCAGAAATTTCTGTTATACTAGAATCTAATTATTATTTTGGAGGGGATTATGGGATATATAATTGAGATTTTGCCGAGCTTATTGAATGGAGCTTTGGTGTCCTTGCATGTCTTTGGGCTGGTCTTGCTCCTGTCTCTTCCATTGGGAGCAGTCGTTGCCTTTTTGATGAAAATTCCCTTTAGACCGTTACTTTGGTTTTTGAAACTGTATGTGCTCATCATGAGGGGAACTCCCTTATTGCTCCAGTTGATTTTTGTATACTATGTTTTACCAAGTATAGGCGTTAGCTTTGATCGGATGCCTGCAGTCATTATCACCTTTACGTTGAACTATGCGGCTTATTTCTCAGAAATCTTCCGCGGGGGGATTGAAGCTATTCCTGCTGGTCAGTATGAGGCAGCTAAGGTCTTGAAATTCACACCTGTACAGACCATTCGTTATATTGTCTTACCACAAGTAGTGAAAATTGTTCTCCCAAGCGTTTTCAATGAAGTGACAACCTTGGTTAAAGATACCTCTTTGATTTACGCTCTTGGTGTGAATGATTTGCTTCTTGCTAGCCGGACAGCTGCTAATCGTGATGTCAGCTTGGCACCTATGTTTATTGCAGGTGCCCTATACTTAGTGATGATTGGTCTTGTGACCCTAGTAGCCAATCGGATTGAGAAAAAGTTTGATTACTATAAATAATAGGAGGTCATATGTTAGAGGTACGCAATCTTTCCAAACGCTTTGAAAACAAGCAGATTTTTTCCAACTATGACCTTGTGATCCCAGAAGGGAAAATCCTTGCTATCGTTGGTCAATCTGGTGGTGGAAAAACGACCTTGCTACGAATGCTAGCAGGATTAGAGCCGATCGACTCTGGTCAGTTGATTTACAATGGAGAAGAACTAGCATTAGAGGAGTTGGGAAAACGACATCTGCTGGGCTTTGTTTTCCAAGATTTCCAGTTATTCCCTCATTTAACAGTGTTGGAAAACCTAATCTTGTCGCCCATTAAAACGCAGCATACTTCTCCTGTAGTGGCTGAAAGCAAAGCCCGTCAATTGCTTGAAACTCTCGGTCTAGCTGGTCATGCGGATGCCTACCCTTATTCTTTATCAGGTGGGCAGAAACAGCGTGTTGCCTTGGCACGTGCCATGATGATTGATCCTGAGATCATTGGTTATGATGAACCAACCTCAGCGCTTGACCCTGAGTTACGAAAAGAGGTAGAGAATCTCATTCTTGAAAATCGAAGAACCGGTATTACACAAATCGTCGTCACCCATGATATGCAGTTTGCTGAAAATATTGCCGATGAGATGATCAAGATTGAGCCTGGCCATTAGAGTTCTTATCGATGAAAAGGGGATTAGAATATGAAAATAAAATCAATGATAACTGGTGCAGTAGGTATGGTAGCAAGCCTTGCTCTTGTAGCATGTGGCGCTAGCCCTTCAACTGTCCAAAAAGACAACTGGTCTAGCTATGAAGAGAGCAAAAAAATCACAATTGGCTTTGATAAAACATTTGTGCCAATGGGGTTTGAAGAAAAAAACGGTCAATATGCAGGTTTTGATATTGATTTGGCGACAGCAGTCTTTGATAAATACGGCATTGCAATTGAGTGGCAGCCGATTGACTGGGACTTGAAAGAAACAGAGCTTAATAACGGTAATATTGATCTAATCTGGAATGGTTATTCAGCGACAGATGAGCGTCGGGAAAAGGTTTTGTTCACAGATGATTACATGGCAAACCTCCAAGTATTGGTCACCAAAAAGTCCTCTAACATCACCGATCCTACAGGTATGAAAGACAAGGTACTGGGGGCACAGGCTGGTTCATCAGGCTATGCGAATTTTGAAGCACAGCCTGCCATCTTAAAAGAGCTTGTCAAACAGAATGAAGCAACCCAGTATGCAACCTTTAATGAAGCCTTGATTGACTTGAAAGCGGACCGCATTGATGGTCTCTTGATTGATCGTGTTTATGCCAATTATTATTTGCAACAAGAGGGACTCATGAGCGATTACAACATCATTGATGCAGGCTTTGAACAAGAAGCCTTTGCCGTTGGTGCTCGGAAGTCAGATACCACCTTGGTTGAAAAAATCAATGCAGCCTTCAAGGAACTGTATGCGGAAGGGGATTTCCAAAGAATCTCCGACAAGTGGTTTGGAGAAGACGTGGCGACAGAGGCGATTAAGAGCAAATAGTGTGTCAGAGACGGGAATATTTCTCGTCTTTTTATTCTTTCATTTTGTCAAAAATTTTGTGCCAAGATTTGAGTTTTTTTCTGCCAGTAAGGATTGTATAATAAAATCAAAAAGAAGAGGAGGAGAAATATGGAAAATTCTTCATTAAAAGTTCGGATTCAAAAGCTAGGTACGACTTTATCCAATATGGTCATGCCAAATATCGGGGCATTTATTGCCTGGGGTGTCTTGACCTCACTCTTTATTGAAAAGGGGTGGCTTCCGAACGAGGAGTTCGCTACCATCGTCGTTCCAATGATTACTTATGTATTGCCACTCTTGATTGGCTATACTGGTGGTTACAATGTCTATGGCCAACGTGGTGGTGTGGTCGGTGCGATTTTGACCATGGGAGTGATTGCTGGTTCGGAAGTGCCGATGTTCATCGGTGCTATGATTGTCGGTCCATTTGGAGCTTGGGTTATCAAGAAATTTGACCAAGCCTTTCAAGAAAAGATTCGCCCTGGCTTTGAAATGTTGGTCAATAACTTTTCAGCAGGTTTGATTGGATTTGCTCTGATGCTCATCAGCTTTAAGGTGGTTGGTCCATTCGTATCCAGTATGACAAGTGCTATCGGAGAGGGTGTAGAAGCCATTGTCGCTATGAAACTGCTGCCTTTGGCTAATATCATCATCGAGCCAGCAAAAGTCTTGTTCTTGAATAACGCTCTCAACCATGGTATCTTTACACCGCTTGGAACAGAGCAGGTCTTAAAGGTTGGAAAGTCAGTCCTCTTCCTGTTGGAAGCAAACCCTGGTCCTGGTCTTGGCATCTTGTTTGCTTATGCTTTATTTGGAAAAGGTTCTGCCAAATCTTCTTCATGGGGAGCAATGATTATTCACTTCTTCGGTGGGATTCATGAAATCTACTTCCCTTATGTGATGATGAAACCAGTCCTCTTTCTAGCAGCTATCGCAGGTGGTGTATCTGGAACCTTTACCTTCCAATTATTGAATGCTGGTCTTGTAGGAGCATCTTCACCAGGTTCCATCATTGCCATTACTGGTCTTGTACCAAAGGAAGGAAACTATTTTGCCAATCTTCTAGCTGTTTGGGGCGGTGTATTTGCTGGTGCTCTTGCTTCTTTCCTTGTGGCTTCAGTTATCTTGAAAGCGGATAAGGCAGAAGGAGCTTCCCTTGAATCAGCACAAGCAGCTACAAAAGCTGCCAAAGCTGTTGCAAAGGGACACACAGAGCCAGCTCTTTCAACTGATGTGACAGTAGAGACTGTACAGCAAATCATCTTTGCCTGTGATGCAGGTATGGGAAGTTCTGCCATGGGTGCCTCTCTTCTCCGTGATAAGGTGAAAAAAGCAGGACTGAATATCCCTGTGACAAATAAGGCAATTGCCAATCTTCAAGATACAGACCATACCTTGATTATCACGCAAGAAGAATTGGCGGATCGTGCAGCGCAGCGTACCCCTCGCGCTCTTCATATCGCAGTGGATAATTTCTTGACTTCACCCAAATATGATGAAATCATTGCCCAATTGACGCATCAAACTGCCCGAGTTGCTCCAACTCAAGTAGAAGCTAGAGACGGAATACCAGATTTGAATGGAATTGATAAGGTGATTTTTCCTTATGGAGAAGCTCAAGGGTCAGCGACAATGGGGCAAGCAACCTTGCGTGCCATCTTTAAAAATAAAGGGATTAAAATTCCTGTGATTAGTGTAGCCTATGAAGACCTGGCAGGATACAATGTACAAACGAGTCTAATTGTGACCACCCTTGCTCAAGAAGCAACAGTGCAAGAAATAGCTCCCAAAGCAGCAAGAATGGTTGTTGATAGTCTTGTAACAGCACCAGAATATGATAAACTGGTGGCGACACTCCAACAATAAGCAGGTTTTATTCTAACAGACAATTTAGAGCAACTGTAGTATAATAAACGTATGTTACTAACCAAACGAGAAGAACAACTGATGAAAGCTTTCCTTCAGGTAGGAAAGCTTTCCTTAAAAGAAATGGTAGATATTTTGCAGGTCTCTTCACGGACAGTCTATCGGACCTTGTCGGACTTAACGGAGAGCCTCTCAAAAGAAAAGATTCACTTGATTAAGGAAGGCAAGAAATACTACCTTTCGGGAAATCTGGCTGCCTTGAGCGATTATCAGGCAGATACGACCTATACTTCGAATCAACGTCAGACTCTGATGGCTTATCAGCTATTGACCAGTCAGGAAGTCGTGACCAATGAGCAATTACAAGAACGATTTTTAGTGTCAAATGTTACTGTAATCCAAGACATTGCGGAAATCGAACGTGCTCTCACGGTATTTGGCTTACAGCTCGTACGTCAACGTGGGTATCGAGTGGAGAGTACATCCAGCCAGAAACGACGCTTTTTAGCCATTTTACTGGCTAATAGCATTTCGATTCAAGATTTTTGGGCGGACAATTATCCTGATTTTCCGGTTTTACGAGTAGAGAGGCTTAGGCAGGTACGTCAAGTCTTTGAACGTTATCAAAGTTTGCTGGGGGATTTAGACCCCAAACTCAAGGAATTTCTGATGATTTTACTAGGGCTAGCAGACAATCAAGGAGAGCTAAACCAGCAGGCTAATGTATCCAAGCTAGCTCTTGAATTTGCTCAAAAAGTCTTTACAGACCTAGCGAAAGAAGTTAAGCGATTTTATAGTATTCAAGAAATCATCTATTTTGCGACTATTTTAGACGAGATTATTATCAAGCGGCAGGAAGTACCCTTGTTTAGTGAGAGTTTTGATAGTGGCTTTTATTACAGTGTTTCCCAATTAGTAGATAGTATCTCACGCTTTACTAAGATTGACTTTGTCAAGGATAGGGAGCTCTTTCCTTTGTTGTTTCATCATATTCGCCTAAGTTTGGCAGTACCTGTCCTTTTTCCAGACAGTGCAACGACCAATGTCGCTTATCTAGCAACTCAGAGAAATCCCTTTCTCCACAGCCTTGTGAGCCTGGTCATGCAGGATCTTTTTCCAAGCTACATTCACAATGAATACGAATACGAATTGGTGACGCTCCACTTTGCTTCTAGTCTTAGACGCAGCCCAGATATTTATCCGATTCGGATGCTTTTAGTAACAGATGAGCGTCCTTTGACAACGAGTGTCCTTGTATCGAAAATTAAAAGCATTGCACCTTTTGTGGGGTGGATGGATGTGCAAAGTACGACCAATCTTGGAAGTTTACATCTTGAGCAGTATGATTACTGTCTTGCGACTAAGCCGATTCCGCAGATGGAGATTGATGTGATTTCAACCTTTCCTAGTACCAAGGAAATTTTGGACTTACAAGAAAGGTTGCAGTCCATTCAAGAGGATCGGACGGTAGCAGTTCGTGAGGACATCGTGGTCAATAAGCACTATGACTTGCAGGCTTATTTGAAAGGGAGCAGCCAGTTGCTGGAGCATTTCTCACTGTATGACTTAGAAAATCGAGCGACATTTGAGGAGACGGTGGTTCAGATTGTTGAAGAGCTTCCCTTTATTAAGGATCGCGACTATCTAGCACAAAAATTGATTTCACGCTTTGAGATGAGCCCGCTTGCGATTCCAAATACCAATCTGGCACTGATTCACACCCAGTCTAGTCAGGTGCTGCAAAGCCAATTTCAAGTCGTCTCCTTGAGGCAGCCAGTGACAGCCCTATCGATGAACAACCACCCCGAAAACGTCCAGCGGGTCTTGGTCATGTTGACCAAGCTCGGTGAGCAGGAAGAAATTCGGGAACTGATGACTGCTATCAGCCAGTCCATTATTGAAAATAATCTTTATACAGAAATTTATCGTACAGGAAATCAGGAAATTATTTACCAACTTCTGAATTCAATCTTCAATGAAAAAATCAAACAATGGGAGAACTAATATGGAACTTCAACAAGAACTGATTCAATTAAAGCAAACATTTGCAACAAAAGAAGAAGCGATTCGCTTTTGCGGACGTCAACTAGTGGAGGCAGGGCATGTCAATGAAGCCTACATCGAGGCGATGATTGAGCGCAACGAAGAACTCTCTGTCTATATGGGCAACTTTATTGCCATTCCGCATGGAACAGAAGCAGCAAAAAAAGAAGTCCTTTCATCAGGAATGACCATTGTCCAAGTTCCTGCCGGGGTTAATTTTGGAACAGAAGCTGATCCTAAAATTGCAACGGTCCTCTTTGGAATTGCGGGTCTTGGGGATGAGCATTTGAATATTATTCAAAACATTTCTATCTTTTGTGCAGATGTAGACAATGTGGTTAAGCTAGCAGATGCAGCTTCAAAAGAAGAAGTGATTGCACTTTTAAATAGTGTTGGGTAAGAAAGAGGGGATGAAGATGAAAAAAGCAGTCCATTTTGGTGCGGGAAATATCGGCCGTGGTTTTATCGGTGAAATTTTATTTGAAAATGGCTTTGAAATTGCCTTTGTTGATGTGAATGGGCGGATTATTGATGCCTTGAATGAACGTGGTAGCTATGAAATTGAGATTGCAGAAGAAGGACAAGGCCACATTGTTGTATCAGGTGTGCGGGGGATTAACAATAGCACCCACCCTGAGGAAGTGGTAGCAGCTATTGCAGAGGCGGACTTGGTAACCACAGCAATCGGCCCAAACATTCTTCCCTTTATCGCAGGTCTCGTAGCGCAAGGGATTGAAGCCCGTCAGGCAGCAGGGAATACCCAACCGCTTGATATCCTTGCTTGTGAAAACATGATTGGTGGTTCTCATTTTCTCTATGAGGAAGTCAAGAAACATCTGTCTGAAGCAGGTTTAGCCTTTGCCAAGGAGCATATCGGATTTCCAAATGCTGCGGTAGACCGCATCGTTCCTGCTCAAAGTCATGAAGATCCCCTTTTTGTCGTGGTGGAACCTTTCAATGAGTGGGTTGTTGAGACGCATGCCATGAAAAATCCTGAGTTGAAACTGGACAAGGTCCACTATGAAGCAGATTTAGAACCTTTTATTGAGCGGAAATTATTTTCTGTCAACTCAGGGCATGCAACAGCGGCTTATACAGGAGCCCATTTCGGAGCCCAAACCATTTTGGAAGCACTTGAAAATCCAAGCGTGAAGGAAAAAGTTGAAGCTGTTCTTGCTGAAATTCGTAGTCTCTTGGTTGCCAAATGGGGCTTTGAAGCAAGAGCGCTTGAAGACTATCATAAGATTATCATCAGTCGTTTTGAAAATCCATTTATCATAGACGATGTGGCGCGTGTGGCAAGAACTCCAATCCGCAAACTAGGCTATGATGAGCGCTTTATTCGTCCAATCCGTGAATTAAGAGAGCGTGGCTTGTCCTATAATGCCCTACTTCAAACGCTTGGTTATATCTTTGAATATCAAGATGAGACAGATGCCCAGTCGGTTGAGTTACAAGAAATGCTTACTCAGGAATCTCTTACAAGCGTGGTTAAAAAGGTGACAGGAGTAACGGATCCAGATTTGATAGCAGAAATCATCGCCGTTGTAGAAAGATAGAAGCTGTGAAAAGGGGGGATAAGGTCGTCATCTTGTAGCCTCTATGTATAGCTTTCTTTATGGCAGGAAACTTATACTCTTTAAAAATTGAAAGGATACTTGGTCAACTTGCCTTGGTGAAGGCTCGTTCTACCTTCGGCTTCGATTACACTCATTTAGTTTAACTTTTATTACTTCGACGATTGTGGAAACTCCGTTTCTCTATTTCCAACTTCCAATCATCTAGAAGATGATTGGAACTCGCTTTACCGTACTCTACGATTGTTACTGACTATCGTCAGTATGATTTCCAACCTTCAACAGTCATTAGACTGTTGAAGTAGCCTGCAGCTCCTTGCCTAGTACTAAAAGTAAACGAAACAACTATATAAGGAAATGAGCGGTGCTACTCTCATTTCCAACCTTTCACAATCCTTAATTGTGAAAGCTAGTCTACTTTTAATGTTTATTGAGTATTAGACTAAAGCATTGCAAAAACTGAACTAGCAACGACTAGTTCAGTTTTTGTGTAATCTGATGAAAGACGACCTGCCAGACTTCATGACGGCGCCAGAGGGAGCTGTGGATTTTGTCTCCAATCTCAAAGGTAACCAGTTTTGACTTTTGACTGATAGAAACCATTTGGAAATTGGTCAGGTAGGTCGATTGGATAGGGTGGGATTGGAGCATTTGCTCCTTGTTGAGATAGGAGCCATTCTCATCAATTAGGAGATAGTTATCCTCAATGAGGTCTTGGTAGCCTTTTTCGTGGGCTTGGATTTCTGCTTCAAAGCGGTAGAGCTTATCAAAGACATGCTCATACATCTCATCATGGGGAATTTCAGACGGTTCAACATGGATATCGACATCAAAGACCCCGTGTTTTAAAATTAAGAGTTGCTCGACCTGCTCGGTCACCTCATGACTTTCATAGACAGACAAGTCAGGATTCATTTCAAGGACGATGTCGAGATAGATATTCGCTCCGTAAGTCCTACCACGCTGGGATTTGACTGCGCTAATCTTGGGGAGTTTGAGAATATCTGTCTCGTACTTATGGAGTAGCTCTTCATCAAAACCATCCGATAGGGTAAAGAAACTTTCCATAAAAATCTCATAGGCTGTTTTTAAGATGAAGAAGGTGATGATAATGGCTGCGATTTTATCAACAATAGGAAAACGAAAGGCAGCTGCAAAGACGGCGATAGAGGTTCCGATTGAAGTTGCAGCATCAGAGAGATTGTCCTTGGCTGTTGCTTCTAATGCCTTGGAACGAACCTTTTGGGCTAAACGTTGATTATAGAGATAGACTGCAAACATAAGAAGAGCAGAGATGATTCCGATGGTTGCCCCCATGATGTCAATTTCAACGACTTCCTTACTGAGGAGCTTTTGAATGGTGCTGTGAAGAACCTGAAAACCAACAACAAACATGATGAAAGAGGTAATGAGACTTGCTAAATCTTCCATTTTCCAATGGCCGAATTTATGGTCGGTGTCTGCAGGCTTTTGTGCCATTCTCAATCCAATCAGGACTGCGATATTACCGATAATGTCTGAAATATTATTAAAGGCATCTGCAGTAAGAGCATCTGAGTGGAAGAGAGAGCCAGCTGCTAGCTTGACACCAGATAAGAACACGTAGGCGACAATCGATAAGATAGCCCCGCGCTCAGCCAATTTTAAATTGTGTGCTTGTTGGTTCATAATCCCTCCTTTGTTTGCTTCATTGTAGCAGAATGAGTAGGATTTTTCAAGGATAGAAATAGTCAGGGAAGTGACTATTTCTACCCGAGCCTAAAAATTGGAAAGCGAGGATAGTCAGGGAAGTGACTATTTCTACCCGAGCCTAAAAATTGGAAAGCGAGGATAGTCAGGGGAGTGACTATTTCTACCCGAGCCTAAAAATTGAAAAGCGAGTATAGTCAGGGGAGTGACTATTTCTACCCGAGCCTAAAAATTGAAAAGCGAGTATAGTCAGGGGAGTGACTATTTCTACCCGAGCCTAAAAATTGGAAAGCGAGTATAGTCAGGGAAGTGACTATTTCTACCCGAGCCTAAAAATTGAAAAGCGAGTATAGTCAGGGGAGTGACTATTTCTACCCGAGCCTAAAAATTGAAAAGCGAGTATAGTCAGGGAAGTGAAACAGTTCGTATGAACTGTTTCAACTGCTTACCTATTTTTCTTACATTTTTTAACGTCCTCACATCTTAGTTGAAGTTGGAAATAAGGAAACGGAGTTTCCACACTCGTTGAAGTAATAAAAGTGAAACGAAATGAGTATACTGAAAGAGGGAAGATGTGCTACCGAGGGTTATATTTACCTTTGCAGAGTCTATAATCAAAACCAAGCACTGATTCCAGTGCTTGGTAAGACTATTTCATCATTAGAACGACCAAATGGTTAAAGTCAATCTTAGTAGTGAAGGTCCCTGTTTGAAGTTTGATACCGGTCTCATCTACAGCAAGCACTTGACTAAAGAGATAGTGGTGACCACCCCAGAAACGGTCAATATTAGTATAGGCCTTGCATTTTCCGAGGGAAATTTGATGGTGGGCTGTGTAGGCTTCTTCTTTTTTGATGAGGATATTGCTACAGCGATTGAGGTTGAAGTAGCCGTAGCGCTGATTCTTTTCAAAGCAAACCATATCCTGATAGCAACCGATGATTTTGATATTTCGTAGAACGGAATACCACATGCTATTTAAGGATACATCGCAGACTTTCCCGAGATAGTTTTGGATAGGAAAATTAGGAATGGATAGGTTTTTGTTTTCAGGTGCTGGTGGTTTTGCTGTTTTCAGAGGTGGGAAGTCACTTTCTTCTCTGACCAGCTGATCCAAGCTGATAGCTGCAAAGTCGGCAATTTTGATGAGAGATTGAAGATCAGGAATCGAGTTACCCTTTTCCCATTTAGAGATAGATTGGCGACTGACGGCAAATATTTCAGCAAATTCTTCCTGTGATAAGTGATGGATACTCCGAATGAGACGAATTTTTTCATTTAGTAACATGGTGTCACCTCCTGAGTAGAGTTTAGCAAGAGGAAGGGCATTCCTCAAGAAAGTCTTGTTTACATTTGGCTACTATTGGTTGCAAGTTGAAAAGTCTGATACTAAATGAAGACGAGACTAGCTTTTTCATTTCTTTGCTCGGATAAAACGGATTGTCGCTCGAATTTAATTCAGTCAATCAAAGTAATAAAGTCTGATGTTGGATGTGTCATGCTACCTGCTTATGGATGACAAACAATCCCTAGAATAACATCAACCGCTTTTTCCATGGTTTCAAGGCTGACAAATTCAAAGCGTCCGTGCATGTTTTCGCCACCTGCGAAGATATTTGGTGTTGGAATCCCCATGAAGGAAATTTTGGAACCATCTGTTCCTCCACGGACTGGCTCGATAATTGGCTTGATCTCAAGATTTTCCATGACGCTTTTGGCAATCGTAATCGGTGTCATATCTTTTTCGATGACTTTCTTCATATTGTAGTATTGGTCGTGGAGGTTGACGATAATGCGCGGTGTCTCAAACGCTTGGTTCATCCTTTCTGCAATATCTAGCATCAACTGCTTGCGAGCTTGGAAATCAGCTTCTTCAAAATCACGAATAATATAAGAAGTCTGTGCTTGATCCACACTTCCAGCCATGTCCATTAGGTGGAAGAAGCCTTGGGAACCGTCTGTTTTTTCAGGACGATCTGCTTCTGGAAGACTATTATGGAAATCAATTGCCATTTGAAAGGCGTTGATCATCTGATCCTTGGCAGAACCCGGATGCACATTGCGTCCGATAAAGTCAATCTTAGCAGCTGCAGCGCTAAAGGTCTCGTATTGGAGTTCGCCGAGTGGTCCCCCGTCCATGGTATAGGCAAAGTCCACATCAAAATCTTCTACATCAAACTTATCTGCGCCGACACCGATTTCTTCATCAGGACCAAACCCAACCCGAATTTCACAATGCTTGATTTCAGGGTGTGCCACCAAGTATTCAATGGCTGTCATGATTTCAGCGATTCCTGACTTATCGTCAGAGCCAAGCAAGGTTGTACCGTCTGTTGTAATCAAGGTTTGCCCGTGGTAATTGTTTAGTTGAGGGAAGTCTTTAGGATGGAGTTCAAAACCAGATGTCCCAAGAGCAATCGGCTTGCCGTCATAGTTTTCAATGATTTGTGGATTCACTCCTTCAGCATTGAAGTCAGCGGTATCCATGTGAGCAATAAAGCCAATCTTCCGGGTCAAACTTGGATCATTAGCAGGTAGCGTTCCAATTGCAAATCCATTTGGTAGGTAGTGGACATCTTGCAGGCCAATCCGTTTCATTTCAGGTAGTAGGATATTTTGGGCAAATGCAACCTGACTTTGTGTGCTGGGTGTAGTGGTTGAATGCTCGTCTGAGCGTGTGTTTTCCTTCACGTAGACAAGGAAGCGTTCTAATAGGGTAGGGTATTTCATATTCTCTCCTTTTTATATGTTATATGTTGTGAAATCTTCTATTTTTGTGACTGTTAGCCAATGATATGTTTGTAGATCGCTTTCGCTACACCATCTTGATCATTGGTAGCAGTAACATCGTCTGTTAGCGATTTGATTGAGGCACTGGCATTTCCCATTGCAATACTAAGACCTGCAAATTCAAGCATTTCAATATCATTATTGGCATCTCCAATAGCCATAATTTCCTCTGGAAGAATCTGCAACTGTTGGGCTAAGGTTTTCAAGGCAGATGCTTTATTTGCACCTGTCGGTAAGATTTCAAGTAAGACATCTTGAGAGCGCACAACATCAAAGTCCTGACTAAGTGTTGCGGCGTGCTTCTGTTCAAAAGTATCTGTTGCTTCTTGTGTACCGACAAACATAGCTTGGAAAAGGTGGCGGCTTTGGTCGGTCGCATTTTCCATGCTCAAAATAGTTGGTTCAACGTAGACTAGATTGGCATCGGCGCGTGAGTATTGGTTGGGTTCGTCTTCAAGGACATAGTAGTGTTCCTCATCAAAGAGGGTTAACTGCATGGAGCTTTCTGGTAAGAAAGTTGCAAGGTAGTTGATTTGTTGGGGTGATAGCTCAGCCCAGTCGATGAGTTTCCAGTCGCTTGTCTGATGGGTTGAACAACCATTATTCACAATAACATACTCATTTTCTGCATCTAGCCCCAGTTGGTCAAAATAAGGCTTCACACCTGTCAACATTCGTCCGGTACAGAGAACTAACTTGACCCCCTTTTCAATAGCCTTATGAATCGCTACAATTTGTGGTTCTGTTAGCTGTTTTTGACTATTCAATAAAGTCCCGTCCATATCAAGGGCAAGTAATTTTATCATAGATTCCTCCTCCTGTATTCTATAGAATAGTATAGCATAAAAAAACAGTCCAGTGGACTGTTTTTTCCCGAGCCAAGAAATAAACGTGCGAGGTAGTCCAGTGGACTGTTTTTTCCCGAGCCAAGAAATAAACGTGCGAGGTAGTCCAGTGGACTGTTTTTTCCCGAGCCAAGAAATAAACGTGCGAGGTAGTCCAGTGGACTGTTTTTTCCCGAGCCAAGAAATAAAAGTGCGAGGTAGTCCAGTGGACTGTTTTTTCCCGAGCCAAGAAATAAACGTGCGAGGTAGTCCAGTGGACTGTTTTTTCCCGAGCCAAGAAATAAAAGTGCGAGGTAGTCCGTGGACTGTTTTTTCCCGAGTCAAGAAATAAACGTGCGAGGTAGTCCAGTGGACTGTTTTTTTCCGAGCCAAGAAATAAAAGTGCGAGGTAGTCCAGTGGACTGTTTTTTCCCGAGCCAAGAAATAAACGTGCGAGGTAGTCCAGTGGACTGTTTTTTCCCGAGCCAAGAAATAAAAGTGCGAGGTAGTCCAGTGGACTGTTTTTTCCCGAGCCAAGAAATAAAAGTGCGAGGTAGTCCAGTGGACTGTTTTTTCCCGAGCCAAGATTAAGATGTGAGGACGTGAAGAGCCAAGTAAAAATAGGAGATTGACGAAGTGTTCGATGAACATGAGGTAATCTCTCCTTACAGGGTTCTCAGTTGTAATTAACAGCTGCCTATCTTTTTTACACAACTCTTAGTGGCTTACCTTGGTCTAAAAATCTCTAAAAGATTAGGTTTTCCTTTACCTCCCCTAACCCAGGAAGAGCTAGAGATAAAGCATGAATATATATGGTGTTGATATACTAAGTATATCAAAGGTTTGACTACTAGTCAAACCTTATAACTAACAGTCTCTGTCTAATGGACTAAGAAAAACTAAAATAAACAGGCTTTTGTAGCAAAAACTTCTTATATTGATATATTGATAGAGATAAGATAATGCTCTTTAAAAATCAAAAGGATACTTGGTCAACTTGCCTTGGTGAAGGCTCGTTCTACCTTGGGCTTCGATTATAAGGAAATGAGCAGTGCTACTCTCATTTCCAACCTTTCACCATTCTTAATTGTGAAAGCTAGTCTACTTTTAATGTTTATTGAGTATAAGGCTAGGATAGGCTGTGAAGCAATCTGTAAGAAGAGTTGTTAGTAAGAAAATTAGAGAAAGGAGACAAAGAATGAAAGACAAACAGACTGTATTTCTATCTTTCACTCTCTTTGTGAATTGCGATATTGCATGAGGGTTGGGAGTGGGGGGAGTTTTTCGTGACTGAAAGAGGGAAGAAGTAGTGCAGAGAGATAGTATAAAGGAAAAGGAGGTAAGATTGTTGTGGAAAAACCAATAGACTATTATGAAAGCCGTACGTTTACCTGTAAAAAATGTGGCTGTCAAGTGGTGACTAAAAAAGGGATTCTTGATAAACGAACTGTATTTTGTAGTAGTATTTGTAGTCGGCGTTATTGGCGACATTCTGATGTACGAAAAAAGAAATTATCTGATGAACAATTAAACAAAGAATTGCTAGAGGAGAAAAATGAACAAGCTTAAGAAATGGTTAGTCCTGTTTTTAGCTACAGTTGTCACATTACTAGGTATCTTAGCGAGTGGGACAACTGTCCAAGCAAAGGAGCTACAAAATGTACTAACAGATATCAATTTATGGGATGTGAATAATGGACAACATCTTACAACAGATCAGTCAGGTTCTTATCAGCTAGTAAAAGATGTGACCTATCGATTTGAAACAAATTTTGATTTATCAGCCTATAATGGAAATTTGGCAGACGGAGACTATTTTACCTTTACGATACCTGCCCCAATAACTATTGCCGATACAAGTTTTGATTTGAAAGACGGAGCAACAGATGTGGCTGTTGGAACAGCTACTGTGACTTCAAATGGAGAAGGGAATGGAGGAAGTGTGAACATTACCCTCAAGAATTTGCAGGAATATCTGAAAAAGACAGGTGGCACTCAGGTTCAAGGAGTAAAAGGGACCTTTTATACAGACTTCAAGGTGAGCCAAATAATCAATGGTAAAACAATCACCTATCCATCTACAGAGACTAGCAAACTCATTACTCATACGATTTCCGTTAAAAAACCAACTGTGTCTGATTATACAGGAATCATACAAAAAGAAAATTTTATTAAGATTAACGGAGTGATGAAAGAAGAGTCATGGACTTCTCCGACACTGGGTAAAAGTGGGGACTATATCCATAACTGGTTTTTACGAATCAATACCAATCAATCGAGTTACGATTCCATTACGCTAAAAGATGTGATACCAGATGATTCTGCACCGATGCAGTTTATTCCTGAAAAGCTAAAGATTTTAGCGGGGCATTTTTATTCCAACTTGGATTTTACAGAAGGAAAGCTTCTTGAAGAAGGAAAAGATTACACAATTGAGTATAATAGTGCTTATACCAGTTATACCCTAAAATTGTTACATACTGATTCAAGGTTGGCTGAAAATGGGAAGCCTGCTGCCTATAGTATCTTTTATTCAACAAGTTCTCCTGCAAATGGAACAGAGGTTGTGAATGAATTATCCATGAAAGGTGGAGAGACAGAGATAACAACAAATACGGACAGGCAAAGTACAGTTCATCGTGTGACACGTTCTACCAAAATCACAACAGGTGGTTCTATCCAACTAGAGACAGGCTACCGTATCACGCTCTACAAACAAGATGCTGAAACAGCAGCCTTACTAAATGGAGCGGAGTTTGAAATCACATCCCCAAGTGGTGAGAAAGAGATTGTTACAATTGAGAAAGACGGTGTTGCCCAGTCTAAGGTTTATACAGCTGATGAAGTAGCTAAGGGGAAATTTACCATTGTCGAAACCAAGGCACCAAAGGGCTATGTACTAGACAAAACACCGATTGAAGTGTCGGTTGGAAAAGACGGTGTCATTCGGACAATCAAAAATACAAAAGAAAAAATTTCGATTCCAATAAGTAAGGTATGGGCAGATGCCAATAATCAAGATGGCAAGCGCCCAGATTCTATTACGGTTCAACTGCTTGCCAATGGTCAAGAAGTTGCAGGAAAAACGCTCATCCTCACTTCAGGAAATAAGTGGAAAGCAAATTTTGAAAACTTGGATAAGTACGACAATCAAGGTACAGAGATCACCTATTCCTTAAAAGAAGTTGATCTTCCTAAAGAGTACCAATCCCAGATAACCGGTGACATGACAACAGGATTTACCGTCACCAACACTTATTCTCCAGCTATGACCGAGGTTTCTGGGCAAAAGACCTGGGCTGATAATGACAACCAAGACGGCAAGCGCCCAGAGAAACTCGTCGTGAAACTCCTTAAAACCGTAGCAGGTCAAACAACAGAAGTAGAAGCAAAGGAAATTTCTGCCAAAGACGATTGGAAATATTCCTTTACAAATCTTCCACAATATGAGAATGGTCAAGCAGTCACCTACACAGTCGATGAAGACCTCCCAGAAGGATATGAAAAGACGGTGGACGGTTATAATTTGACAAATACTCATAGCATTGAAAAAACTTCTGTTGGTGTAAGCAAAGTATGGGCAGATGCCAATAATCAAGATGGTAAGCGTCCAGCTGAAATCACTATTCAACTTTATGCCAATGGACAAGCTATTGAAGGAAGAAGCTTGAAGCTTAATGAAGAAAATAACTGGACTGGAAGATTTGAGGATTTGGATAAATATGCGGCAGGAAAGGTTATTGCCTATACTGTCCAAGAAGTGAATCTTCCTAAAGAGTACCAATCCCAGGTAACCGGTGACATGACAACAGGATTTACCGTCACCAATGCTTACTCTCCAGCTATGACCGAGGTTTCTGGGCAAAAGACCTGGGCTGATAATGACAACCAAGACGGTAAGCGTCCAGAGAAACTCGTCGTGAAACTCCTTAAAACTGTAGCAGGTCAAACAACAGAAGTAGAAGCAAAGGAAATTTCTGCCAAAGACGATTGGAAATATTCTTTTACAAATCTTCCACAATATGAGAATGGTCAGGAGATTACCTATACAGTTGATGAGGATCTCCCAGCTGGTTATACGAAATCAGTAGAGGGGTATAACTTGACCAATACTTATACACCAGAGGTAACAGAAGTATCAGGTAGCAAGACTTGGGATGATGCAGACAACCAAGATGGTAAGCGTCCAAGTTCTATTACCGTTCATCTTCTTGCCAATGGTCAAACAGTAGCTAGTAAGACCGTAACGGCTGCAGATAATTGGAGGTATAGCTTTACAAATCTTGCAAAATATGAGGCTGGAAAGCGAATTGCCTATACGATTAGTGAAGAAGCAGTTCCAAGCTACCATACAACAGTTGACGGCTACAATATTACAAACCATTATTCACCAGAAATGATTGATATCACCGTTCATAAAAAATGGGAAGATGGTGATAACCAAGATGGAAAACGTCCCACAATGATTACCGTCCACCTGCTTGCGAACGGTGAGCGAGTAGATCGTCAAATCATTCAAGCAGCTGCAGATGGTAACTGGAGTACGACCTTTACCAACAAGCCGAAATATGCTAAGGGGCAACTAATCCATTACACAGTAGAAGAGGTTTCGGTTGAAGAATATACAACAGAGATCAAGGATTTTACCATTACCAATAGTTATAGACCAAAAGAAATCAGTTATCAAGTGACCAAGAAATGGGCAGACAAGGGAAACCAAGATGGCAAGCGTCCACATTCTATCACTGTTCAGCTCTACAAGTCTGTAGCAGGAGGTGAAGCAGTTGCAGTTCCAGGAAAAGTCTTAACCTTGACTGCTTCAGAGCAAGTAGATGCAGATACTTGGGTAGGGAGTTTTACCAATCTTCCACAATTTGAAAAAGGACAAGAAATTCATTATTCTGTTCGTGAAGACGATGCAACACTGGCTCTATTGTCAGAAGCAGGTTATGTTGCGAGTGTAGAGGGGCAAGTGATTACAAATTCTCGCACTCCTGAAATGATTCGCTTAACTGGAAGCAAGGTATGGGAAGATAGCAATAACCAAGATGGCAAGCGTCCGACCAGTATTGTCGTCGTGGTAAAAGATGACCAAGGAATAGAAGTAGATCGGATTACTGTGACGCCAGATGAGACTGGTCGTTGGTCATTTGAGTCGAAAGAGCTTCCTAAATATGCCAACGGTAAAGAGATTGCTTACAGTCTAGAAGAACTTGTTACAGCAGAGTATACTTCCAGCATTAAGGCTGACGGGAATAACTACAGGATTACCAATAGCTACACACCGAAGAAGATTCAACTTAAAGGTTCGAAGGTGTGGAATGATGGGAACAATCAAGATGGTATCCGTCCAAGCAGTATTACAGTACGTTTATTTGCTAACGGTGTAGATACAGGTAAAGTGGCGATTGCTTCTGAGGATACAGGCTGGAATTACAGCTTTGCAGATCTAGACTATTATCAAGCTGGTCAGGTCATCCAGTATACCGTTCAGGAAGACCCAGTACCAGGCTATACCACACAGATTGAGGGAACCTTGATTACCAATAGTCATATTCCAAAAGAAACACCTCCTACACCGGATCCTAAGGAAGATCCAAAAGTTCCAAATGATCGACAAGAGAATAGAGTCGGATCTAGGAAGGTTCTGCCGGCGACGAACAGCACCATCAGTCTAGGACTGGTTATTGCAGGTTTGATTCTTTTCGTTTGCATTTGGACTTATTGGACCAAGCAAGGTAAGTGGTAAGTTGCTCATGCAGACCAGTCTTTTTTGAAGGGCAGGGATGAGGAATTTTTCGTTTATTATGTCCGTTCATCAGCCCACCAACTAAAGGGCTATGAGCTTTCCCCAGCCAGCGCCTACGGACGCTGGCTTTCGTGTAATGCTCCCATAAATGATGAAAGCAAGGGACTTACATTCCTTGCTTTCACCTTGTTTATATCAGTTTTCAGTTTATCGTCCTCATTATGTTTGATTGGCGGTAACTAGATGACTATTTACTGCATTTCATTTGTGACTAGCCTAGTTATCTTCGTTGGGGTCTTACGATGAAGTTACATTTCAGCTGTTTTTAGATGCCCTCGTATCTTGTGCTAGCTATTATGGGCTAAATAAGGTAAAATAGAGAGCAACTAGGAAATCAAGGAGATTAGCATGTCATCGTATTGGAGTTGCTATCCAGATTTGGAAGAAAAATTGGATAGGGTGAAAAGACTGATTGAGCAGAAACTACAAATCCGTAACCAGAGTATCGGACAGGCTCTTGTGGCTTTAAATAGTGCAGGTGGGAAGTATTTACGACCAGCTTTTTTCTTTTTATTTGCAGCTTTTGGTTCTACTTCAAGGGTAGATACGGAGCAATTGGAGACAGCTGCAGCTTCACTTGAAGTTTTGCATTTGGCAACCTTGGTCCATGATGATGTTATTGATGATTCCCCGCTACGGCGTGGACAGGAGACGATTCAAAGTCGTTTCGGAAAGGATATTGCAGTCTATACAGGAGACTTACTCTTTACAGTCTTTTTCGACCTCCTCCTACAGTCTATGTCAGGCACTCCTTACATGAATATCAATGCTAAGACGATGAAGAAAATCTTGCTGGGTGAGCTAGATCAGATGTCAGCCTATTATCATCAAGAGCAGACAATTCATGCTTACTTGCGGACAGCGGCAGGTAAGACAGCAGCCTTATTCAAGTTAGCTAGCCGAGAGGGGGCTTATTTGGGAGGAGCCAATGACGAGACGGTTCGCCTTGCAGGACATGTCGGTTTTTATATTGGGATAGCCTTTCAGATTATGGATGATTTACTAGATTATACAGAAGAGAAAGAAAAGCTTAATAAGCCTGTCCTAGAAGATATTAGTCAGGGGATCTATAATCTGCCGTTGATTTGTGCTTTAGAAAAAAATCCAAGGGTCTTTCGTCCTTACCTCGATAAAAAACAGGCAATGACAGCAGCAGATGTTGAGGCAGTGGTGGACTTGATGAAGAAAGAAGGTGGGCTAGAAGATGCGCGTATGCTAGCGACACGCTTTACGCAAAAGGCAGTTGCAACTATTGCCCAGTTACCATCCCATCCCACAAGAGATATCTTATTCCAGATGACAAAGCGTTTATTAAAAAGAAATCGTTAGAACCTGTATTCACAGTTTAGCACTTCCATCTAAGGCTCCTTTTTAAGTTAGGCATCGTTCGTTTTTTCAAAATACTCCGTATTTCCTCAAAAAACTACCTTGATGAGCGAAATATAGTAGATTGAAACAACATTAGGACACAAGGTTGCCTGCCATAGACTTCAACAATATACTCGTTTAGTTTCACTTTTATGACTTCGAAGATTGTGGAAACTCCGTCTCCTTATTTCCAACTTCCAATCATCTACTAGATGAATTGTGGAAACTCCGTTTCTCTATTTCCAACTTCCAATCATCTTCTAGATGAATTGTGGAAACTCCGTTTCTCTATTTCCAACTTCCAATCATCTTCTAGATGATTGGAACTCGCTTTGCCTTACTCAAGCACAGCCTTATAGCCTGTTTCCTAGTACGAAAAAGAAACGAAACAACTATAAAAAGACAAGTATGGAAAAAAGGAAGCAATCCATTCAAAAACACAGATAGATCGAATCAAAATCAGAGTACATCTATCTGTGTTTTTCTTTTGTTTCAATTGTGTTGAACTAATACTCCATAAAAATCAAAAGTAGACTAGCTTTCACAATTAAGAATTGTGAAGGGTTGGAAATGAGAGTAGTACCGCTCATTTCTTTATAATCGAAGCCGAAGGTAGAACGAGCGTTCACCAAAGCTCGTTGCCTAGTACTAAAAGTAAACGAAACAACTATACCAAAAGGAAACGAAACAACTATAAAAGAGACGCTAATACTCAAAGAAACTCAAAAAGTAAACTAGCCCAGGTAGGAAATAGTGCTTGAAAAAGCAGGGAACCATCGTAGCGTAGCCAAGGCGATGCTGATACAGTTTGAAGAAATTTTCAAAGACTATCAATCTGTTTCTATGGGGTGATTCTAGCTTTCACCATCATCAACAGCTTTGAGGTGGCGAAAGCGGGGACTCGTTTTGGCTAGGAAAGCAGGGCTACCGACCATTTCGAGCTTGCCATTTTCAAGGAAGATGATCCGATCTGCGTACTCAATTCCTTTCAAATGGTGGGTGATCCAGATAACTGTTTTCTCTTCTAATTCTTCCATAAAAGTGGTTAAAACTTGCTTTTCGGTAAGTGGATCTAGTCCAACGGTTGGTTCATCTAGAATGACGACAGGTGTTTCTTTTAGCAGAATGCGGGCAAGGGCAATCCGATGTCGTTCTCCTCCTGAAAAACGCAAGCCGGCTTCATCTACCATTGTATCTAATCCTTGCGGTAGTGTTTCCACCATTTTCCGTAAACCAACACGTTCAAGAACCTGCCAGACTTGCTCGAGGCTGGCTTTTTCATTTCCTAGGCGGATATTATTGAGTAGGCTAGTGCGAAATAGGTAGGGCTCCTGTTGGATGACTCCAATATAGGAGGAAATGGTGTCACCCAGTGCTGTTGCTGATACACCTCCAAAGAGAAGTGTTCCTGAGCTAGGTTCTAAATCTCCCCGTAACAGGCTCGCAAGGGTACTTTTTCCCGAACCACTCCGACCGAGAATCGCCAGTTTTTGTCCTTGAGGAATGGTTAAATCTAGCTGATCTAGCACCAGCCTTTTGTCATTTGGATAGTGGAAACGTAGTTTTTCAATATGAAAATCATAAGGGGCTTGTGGCTGTATGTCTGGTTTTAGGTTCGCCCTTAGAACAGGAAGAGCATTGAGCCGTCCGATCGAATCGGCATAGCTATCGGCTTCTTGACTGGCTGTTGAAAGCCCTGCAAAGGCATCGATCAAAGGCAGGAGCGAAAGGACAAAAGCAGCAACCCAGTTAGCATTCCCACCATGATTTCCAGTAAAACGGAGACTAGCCCAGATAAAGGTCAGGAGAATCAAAAATCCATATGCTGCTTCAAAGAGAAGAGTCCGTTTATTTTGGAAGGCTTTCATTTTAGCTTGGACAGCTGTGAGCTGGTCTTGGGAACTTTCGTGGAGGGCGACATATTCTTGCCCTCTTTGGCTGAAAATCCAATCAGAAATCCCTAGGATATTGTCTGTCAATTCTGTATAGAGACTATTTTTCAAAGCCTTTTCTTTTTGTTGTCTCGCACCATTAATCAGAACAGAAAACAGAGGAAAGACAAGAATGAGAAGGGCTAAGTAGAGCAGCATGAAGCCTGCAAACCACCAGGAAAAGAAACCAAGAGCGATCACGATAAAGAGATAGAGAAGCCAGGCAATGACTGTTGGGAAAATAGTCCGTAAATAAAGATTTTGCAGGTGGTTAATGTCTTCAGCTAATAGTCCGATAAGGTCTCCCAAGCGAAAATCACGCTTGATAAAAATCGCATCTTGCTCTAAGGTTTGATAGAGTTTGAGACGGAGTTTAGAGGTCATTTTGAGGACCCAGTTGTGGCTGCTTAGTCGTTCCAAATAGCGAAAGACCGGCCGGGCAATTCCAAAGGTTCGTGTGAGAACGATAGGAATATAGACCAGGAGAATGTTAGTCGGAAGTGAGGCCGATTTGCTGATAAGAAAACCTGAAATAAACATGAGGGCCCCTGCACTAAAGAAGGTCAAAAATCCCAGAAAGAGGGCGAGACCTAGTGCCAACTTATATTGTTTAAAAAAAGGTTTGACCCAGTGGTCTTCTTTCATGACACGAAATAAAGGAATCTTAGTCATGGCTTCCTCCCATTGCAGTTTTTAGGTGATAGAGTTTCCCCTTTTTAGCTAATAGCTCCTCATAGCTTCCCATCTCAACGATTTGTCCCTGTTCAAGGACTAGGATATAGTCCATCTGGTGGAGCCAGTGGAGGCGATGGGTAGCAAGAAGAACCAAGCGATTCTCCATCAGCGGTAGCATTTTTTCCTTGAGCTCTAATTCGGTCTCGATATCAAGATGAGCAGTAGGCTCATCCAGTAAGAGAATGCGCCGCTCTTGATCGAGAAAGGCTCGGGCAAGGGCGATCCGTTGTGCCTGCCCTCCACTTAGAGGACGCGCTCCATTTCCAATGAGAGTATCGAGCCCCTCTGGTAAACGAGCCACCAAATCCTCTAAGCCAACCATTGAGATAGCTTCTTTTACTTTTTCCTCGCTTGCAGAAGGTGTGTAGAATGTGATATTGTCACGCAGGCTCATTTCAAAGATATAGGGATGTTGGGGGATGTAGAGCAGTTGCCTGCGCCAATCTTCTTGATCAAGGTTGGCTATTTGACATCCCTCAATCAGGATCTTCCCTTTTTTAGGTCCTAAAAAGCCACTCAAAAGATTGATCAAGGTGGATTTCCCAGAGCCGCTCATTCCGATGATCCCCACTTTTTGATAGCCTGAAAGAGTAAGTGATGTTTGTTCAAAAAGTTTTTTCTCTTCATAGGCAATGGAGATATTCTCCAAATCCAAACAGCTATCTTGATTCCAAGGGGCGATGCTCACCTGTTCTTTACGGATACTAGGGGTATTTAAGATTTGCTGAATGCTTTGCATAGCATTTTTGCCGTCTAAGGTTGCATGATAGTCACTTGAAAAGTCGCGTACCGGTAGGAAATATTCTGGTGCCAGGATAAGAATTGTTAGGGCAGGAAAGAGGGACATCTCCCCCTTAATCAAACGAAGTCCAAGGAGGACAGCAACTATCGCAATGGATAGTGTGGTAAAGAAGTCTAGCGCAAAGGTAGATAAAATCCCAATTCGTAAAGCGCTCATAGTAGCCTTTCGGAAATGTTCACTGGTTTGGTAAATATTTTTGGAATAGGACTTGCTACGGCCAAAAAACTTTAAGGTATCGAGACCTCGGAGTGTGTCTAAAAAGTGATTGGATAATAATTGATACTGACTATATTGGCGATCTGCTCGGGCTTGCGCAGCATACCCCAAGATAATCATGAACAGAATAATAATTGGAAAGACAAGGAGGAGAACAAAACCGGATTCCCAGTCTAGATAAAAGAGATAGACTAAGATAATCCAAGGAATAATGCTTAGATTCATCATTTTATTTAAGATGAGGTGTAGATAATTCTCCACCAGAGAAATTCCGTCTAATGCCATGGTAATGACATTACCAGAGCCTTCTTTTTGAACGATGTGGGGGCCTAATTCAAATACTTTTCGGAGCAATTGCCCACGAAGTTGGCTTGCCTGCTGGCTTGAGAATCGATCCAAGCGTTCATTTTTGAGATAATTCATGGCGTGGCGCCCAAGATAGCAGATGAAAAAGCAAAGGGCAGGTAGAAGCTGGCTCTTTAACGTGTTGCCTTCCCAGACACCTGTAATAGCCTGACTGAGCCCTGTAGCCTGTCCGATAATAAAGATTGCTTGAAGGATATCCAATCCTGCAAGCAATCCTAGTAGTTTATGAACACCTGCCAAGCGCATCACAGCTTTATCCAGCATGGTGTTCCTCCGTTCTAATGACTGGTAACGTGATTCGTTTTCTAAAGATATAGTAGGTCCAAGCTGTATAAGCTAGAACGAAGGGAACCAAGGTCAGGGCGACGATAGACATGATGCTAAGGGTATATGGGGATGATGAAGCTGACGCAATCAGTAGGTTGTATTGGGAGCTGATGGAGCTAATCATTACCCGTGGGAAAAGCCCTTGGAATAAGAGAGTAACGACAGCTACTAGGGAGAAGCCACTCGCAAGAAAGGCTACCATTTCAAGCTCTTTGATAACAGATAGATGGGCGACTAAGGTGAGTACCACAATGGCGACAACCAAGGCAAGGGTCGATACAAAGTGCAGTTCAAAAAAGTCTGTTTTGAAAAAGAGGAGGGTCGCAAAGGCTAGTAAGCCCAGATAGAGGACAAGATAAAGTTTTTTGGCGTACTGACGGGCACGCATGCGAACGGGACCATCTGTCTTTAGGCTGATATAATTCAAACCATGGAGATAGGTCAAGAGAACCATAGCTACCCCGCCAACCAGTGAAAAGAGGTTGAAGTAGTCGCTAAAGTGAGCAGACATATTGCCATTTTTATCGAGAGGCATTCCTTGAACCAAGCTGATAAACATGATACCGAAAAAGAAAGGGACGAGGAAGGAGCCGATAGATAATGCCCAATTCCAAGCTTGTTTTTCTTTTTTAGGGACTTTATGGCGAAATTCAAAGGAAACACCTCGGATAATCAAGCCGACCAATATCATCAACAAGACGAGGTAATAGCCACTAAATAAAGAAGCGTACCAGTAAGGGAAAGAGGCAAACATGGCACCTCCTGCAGTCAATAACCAGACCTCATTACCGTCCCAAACAGGACCAATGGTTTCCACAATCTGGTCTTTTTCCAACTCATTTTTTGCAAGTGACTGCACCGCCATTCCTACTCCGAAATCAAACCCTTCAAGGAAGAAGAAGCCAGAAAAGAGTAGGCCGATGAGAAAGAACCATAATAATTGTAAGTTACTCATTTAGAATGCCTCCTTGTTAAATGTGTCAACAGAAGAATAGCCACCGAGATGAAGTCCCTCTTGTCGAGAATCAGGCCCGTGTTGTAATTCACGAATGACCAGTTTAATCATCGTGATTGCTAGGGCACTAAATAAGAGGAAGTAAATCAGATTTGAAATCGTCAAGGATGCAACAGATACATTTGGTGAGACGCTTTGCTCAATGGTAAAGAGACCGTAGACTGTCCAAGGATAACGCCCTTGTTCGGCTACAATCCAACCGAAGGTATTGGCTAAAAATGGAGCAAACGTTGTCAGAGCGACAAGCCAGAGCATCCATTTCTTTTCATAGAGGACTGGATGTTTCTTGCGAGTCCAAAATAGTCCTAAGACAGAGACAAGGAGCATCAAAACTCCAAAACCAGCCATGATCCGAAAACCATAAAAGAGCAGGTTGACCATAGGGAAGTAGTCACGCTCCCCATATTGGGCAATCAGTTCTTCATTAGCTGTATCCATTCCCTTGACAGCACCTGACATCTTATGATAGGACAAGATACTGAGCATATAAGGAATTTTGATCCCGAAGACTTGTTTGTGCTTGGCTTCATCAGCCCAAGCAAGCACTGTCCAAGCAGCAGGGTCGCCAGAATCTTCATAGTCCCCCTCCATAGCTGCAAATTTCATGGGCTGATCTTCAATGAGAGCTTGCATCTGAGCATCTCCTGCTCCAAGAACAGAGATAGAGCCGATTAGCGAGATGATGAGACCGATGCGGACTGATTTTTTATAGAGAGCCTGGGTCGTTTCGGTTAGCTTTTCTTTTTTCAAGAGACGGAAAGCAGATAGACCTGCAACTAGGATACCCCCCATAGTAATCGCCCCAGTGACTACGTGGCTGTACTCATAGATGAATTGCGGATTGCTAATCAAGGCACCAAAATCTGTCATCTGGGCACGGCCATTCACGATTTCATAGCCAACTGGGTGCTGCATGAAGCTATTTGCAATCAGAATCCACATGGCAGACATGAAAGAGCCAAGTACGACCAACCAAATGAAGGCAGCGTGGAGTTTTTTGTTAATTTTTTTATTTTCCCAAGTGAACATCCAAAGACCCAAGAAAGTGGATTCCATAAAGAAAGCGAAGAGGGCTTCAACTGCTAGAGGGGCTCCGAAAATATCTCCGACAAAGCGGGAGTAATCAGACCAGTTCATTCCAAATTGAAATTCTTGAATAATTCCTGTTACCACGCCGACTGCAAAACTAAGTAGCATGATATTCCCCCAGAATTTTGTTAATTTTTTATATTCTTCTTTCTTGGTGACAACATAGCAGGTTTCCATAATGGCTACGACTAAAGCTGTCCCCATACTAAATGGTACGAAGAAGAAGTGAAAGATAGTCGTCATTGCAAATTGCAGACGAGCCAGCGTTTCGATCGTCATAATATCCTCCGATTGAGGAGCCGAACGGTCGGCTCAGCCCCTTTCCTAAAATTTCTTTTTTATATATAATATAATAACATATTTACTCAATGAATGTTCCCAATCAAGTCAATTATGAGCAGTATTTTTTAATTCCCCTTGGTCGGGAAATACTCAAAGTCTTTTTCTTGACAGAAAAGGTTTCATGAGAAGTGGGATAAGAAGTCTGTATCTTGGTGCTCGCTTTCTCCTTACTTGTGATGGATAGATAAGGAGAGCCTTATGTTTAGAGTAGGCATGGATAAACCAAGGAACTATCTATTCAAAAGAATACCAAGGGCATAGGTGAGAACGTGAGTGGTTGAGCCTAAGGCTAAAATCTTGATGGCACATGGAAAGGTGTCTGACTTGACTTGCTTCTGATATAGAAGTTTGGTCTGCTTTAGGATAAAGGGAGTTAAGAGGAGACTAAGGAGACAGGTTATTGGAGCAATGCCGAGCAAAACTTGGCTGACAATAGCAAGTAGCGCCCCTCCATTTGCAGTAGCAAACAGATAAAGTCCAGCCCTTATTCCGATGTAGTGAACAAGAGTATAGCGATGATTTTGTTCATCTTCTTCCTTATCGCAGAGGTTATTGGCTAGCATGAGATTGGCAATCCAAAGAGTATTGGGAAGGGCGATGAGAAAAATATGGGCGAGTGTTGTCAGCTGCCAGTCAAAATCAGGAGCTGTATTGAGGTAAACGCAGATCAAGCTAATCATAAATCCCATGGTAAATCCTGAACAAACTTCGCCTAAAGGGAGACTAGATAAGGGTCTTGGCCCGGAGGAATAAAAGATTCCAATAGCGTAGCAAAATCCTCCCATGATGAACAAGGGAAAGCCAACAAACCAAGATAAGGTCAGTCCGATAATGAGAGAGAGCGTAAAAAGCCCCCACATTAGTCCCTTAACTGAAGGCAGGGATAGGTTTTCCCGTCCGATGATATTTGTTTTTTGCTGATAGTCTAAATCCAAGGCATGTCGGTAATCGTTGTAGTTGTCCCAGACATCGACAAACATATTGAAGAAGAGCATGGCTATAAAGAAAAAAATAACATAGGCGGGTCTGATTAGTCCATAGGCATAGTAGCTAAAACAGATCCCAATGAAGAAGGGCAGTATACTAGCTGTTTTGGCTTTTATTTCCACTAATTCCAAAAAAACGGATAAGGGCATTCTTTCTACCTTTCTATCGTATTTCTTAACCCTTCTATTGTATAGGAAAAGACTAAAATTTGGAAATAATTGAAACTGAAAAAGGGCAAAATCAGAAAAGTGTCTAAAAACGGGTGTTTGTCAAGAAGAGAGGCTAACCATTTATTTTAATATATGATGAGAGAAAGAACAGCATTTTTGAGTGTTTTTTGCTATACTAGAGATAGTATGATGTACGAATATCGTTTTTATAACTATTCTTATACTCAATAAACATCAAAAGTAGACTAGCTTTCACAATTAAGAATTGTGAAAGGTTGGAAATGAGAGTAGCACCGCTCATTTCCTTATAATCGAAGCCCAAGGTAGAAGGAGCCTTCACCAAGGAAAGTTGACCAAGTATCCTTTTGATTTTTAAAGAGTATTAGGTATAAACGACAGAACTAGAAGAAGTAAGGAGAAAATATGCAAGCCCTAACATGTCCCCACTGTGGGATTGCCTTTCAGGTCAATGAAACAGAGTACAGCCAACTCTTGGCTCAAGTTCGTGGAGCAGAATTTGAAAAAGAAGTGCATGAGCGCTTGGCACGTGAGACGGAACTCGTTGCGGAAAAGGCAAAAAATGAGTTGCAAAGACAGCTAGCCAAGCGAGATACAGAAATAGCCGAATTGACTGCTAAGCTAGAACAATCAGAAAAGCAGACGGAATTGGAAATTCGCTCTGCCTTGTCCCAAAAGGAGCAAGAAGTCGTTACGCTCGAAGCGCAAATGGAGAGAATACGTTTAGAGAAAGAGCATGAATTCCAATTGGCGCTCTCTTCCATGGAAAAAGAATATGAGGCGGTCAAAACAGAGTTGCTGTTGCAGAAACAAAAGCAGGAGTTAGCCCTTGCAACGACTAAGCAGGAGTTTGAATTGCAATTAAAGGCTGCCAATGAACAGGTTGAATTTTACAAGAATTTCAAAGCCCAACAGTCGACCAAGGCTATTGGGGAGAGCTTAGAATTGTATGCAGAGGCAGAATTTAACAAGGTTCGCCCCCTAGCCTTTCCCAATGCCTATTTTGAAAAGGATAATCAGGTTTCTAGTCGTGGTTCAAAAGGAGACTATATTTACCGTGAGGTAGATGAAAATAACATAGAGATTCTCTCCATTATGTTTGAGATGAAAAACGAAGCAGACGATACGGTGAAAAAGCATAAGAACGAGGACTTTTTCAAGGAATTGGACAAAGACCGCAGGGAGAAGGGCTGCGAATATGCAGTTCTAGTCACCATGCTAGAAGCGGATAATGACTATTATAATACAGGGATTGTAGATGTTAGCCATAAATATGAAAAAATGTACGTAGTCCGTCCTCAATTCTTTATTCAATTGATTGGGATTTTGCGCAACGCAGCGATGAATGCTCTCAAATACAAGCAGGAATTGGCATTGGTGAAAGAGCAGAATATTGATATTACCCACTTTGAAGAGGATTTGGAAACCTTTAAAAATGCCTTTGCCAAGAACTATCAGTCTGCTAGTACGAATTTCCAAAAGGCTATTGATGAGATTGATAAGGCGATCAAACGTATGGAGGCGGTCAAGGCGGCCCTTACGACCAGTGAAAATCAGTTGCGTCTAGCCAATAATAAATTGGAAGATGTCTCTGTCAAAAAGTTAACTCGGAAAAATCCAACCATGAAAGCCAAATTTGAAGCTTTGAAGGAGAAATGATGATTCGAACCTATCAGGAAGAAGATAGTCTAGCTTGTCAGCGCTTATTGTCAGAATTAGGCTATCCTAGTCCGCTTGTGAATGTAAAAGAACGCTTCCGTCAATTGCTGGCTCAAAAAGAGTATAACTTACTTGTCTTTGAGCAGGACGGGCAGGTACTTGGTTTGATCGGCTATGCCCAGATGTATTTCTTTGAAAGAGAGGGGAGCTACCTGCGAATCCTTATTTTAGTAGTAGATAGCCATCATCGTCAAAAAGGGATTGGAACAGCCCTACTAGATAAGGTGAGGGAGCTTGGAAGAAAAGCAGGCTGTCAGGTACTGGCCCTAAATAGTGGTATGGGAGACGACCGCCAGCTTGCTCATCGTTTCTACGAGCACTATGGTTTTGAGAAAAAATCAATCGGTTTTGCTTATCAACTCAAGGAGAGATAAAGTGGAAAAGAGAGTTCTTGATACGTTAGGGAGAATAAAGCAGGAGTTGGTCTCCTTGTTAGCCCCTAATCTGGTTGGTATTTATCTGCATGGTTCCTTGGCTTATGGTTGCTTTTCTTGGGAACAAAGTGACCTTGATTTTTTGGTGGTCGTCAAGGAAGCCTTGCAGCAGGCAGAAAAAGAAAGGGTGATTCAGTCTCTGATTGAGATGGAAGAAGTTGGTCCTAGAAAGGGACTTGAGATGAGTGTCGTCTGTATGGAAGATCTCAAACCTCCCCGCTTTCCTATGCCTTTTCATCTACATTATTCTCATCAACATCGACTAGCAGCGCAAGAAAATGTTTCCTTGTATTGTGCAAACATGCAGGGAGTTGATTTAGATTTGATAGCCCATATCATGGTCATTTGCCAAAAGGGAATCGTTCTATATGGAGAGGAGCTTGAAAAAATTTTTCAAGCCCCAAGCCGAAAGGAGTACCTTGAGAGTGTGTGGTACGATCTTGAAAATAGCGTAAGCATGGTGTCAGATGACCCCGCATCCACCATTTTGAATCTCTGTCGAACCTTGGCATATGTGAAAGAAGAGAGGTTTTTATCTAAGAAAGAGGGTGGAGAGTGGGTGCTTGAACATTGTTTGTCGCATGAGAAAGCCATCTTGGAACGTGTTCTCAAAGCCTACCAAACCGGATCTAGTCTCGTTCTGACCTCCTCTATGCTTCAGTTTGTAGAGAACCATCTAGATGAACTATCTGGATACCTGAGCTAAAATACTCAGGTTGGAATATTTTAGCTAACTTAGGGCAGGGCGGTCTTAGAACCTGCCTTTATGAGCTCACGTTCTATCCTTGATTGCGTTTCCTTGTCTATTTTTGATTTTCTTTGAGTAGGAGATGTTAATGTAATACTCAATAAAAATCAAAAGTAGACTAGAAAACGAAGCCGAAGGTAGAACTAGTGTTCACCAAGGCAAGTTAACGAAGTATCCTTTTGATTTTTTAAGAGTATAAACTCTACAAAATAGAGCTGGGCTTGCCCAGCTTCTTCTTTTCCTATATTTTATTTCCTCAAGAGCTTGTACAACCATAATAGATTGAAGAGACCAGGCTTATCCTGTGCTTCAATAATAGGTCTAATGGTTTCGTACATCTCGTTCTTTAATTGTTCTTCATTTAATTGATGTAAATCTAACTCTTCATAGTTGGTATTGTTGATTCCATAAATTAAATTGAGATCTCTATCAAAATGATAGCCGTTCTTTTTTTATCTAAGTATCGATAGTCAGCAACATTTCCTGAAACAGAGGGAAAATAGCTTCCAGAAGAATCTTGTTGATTTTCAATAAAATTTTGTCCATCAAAATCAAAGCGCATATTTGGAATATTCTTATAATGTAGACTTCTCAGATTGGTGATAGTTACTTTAATGACATTATCCCTTCTTTCTTTCTCTGAGGTTGCTAGTTGTTCTTCATAATAGATAGAATAGGTGTTTAGATTTTCCATTGCCATGATGAACATGAGAATGCTCCCAAATAGGAGGAAGAGGAATTTTCTGAAAATCTTTCCTTTCTTTTTGGTAGGTATCTGCATAGTTTTATTTCCTCACTAACTTGTACAACCATAATAGATTGAAGAAAGCAGGCTTATCCTGTGCGTCAATGATGGGCTTCAATGTATCATACATCTCATCCTTCAATTGTTCTTCATCTAGTTGAGTTAAATCTAGTACTTTATGTTCAGTACTACTAAGTTTAATTGCATAAGTTAGATGGAGGTTTTCATCAAAGTGATAGCTATTACCTTTTTTATCTCGATATGAATATCCGCCAGCATTATTTGAAACAGAGGGAAAATAGCTTCCAGAAGAATCATTTTGATTTTCAATAAAATTTTGTCCATCAAAATCAAAGCGCATATTTGGAATATTCTTATAATGTAGACTTCTCAGATTGGTGATAGTTACTTTAATGACATTATCCCTTCTTTCTTTCTCTGAGGTTGCTAGTTGTTCTTCATAATAGATAGAATAGGTGTTTAGATTTTCCATTGCCATGATGAACATGAGAATGCTCCCAAATAGGAAGAAGAGGAATTTTCTGAAAATCTTTCGTTTCTTTTTGGTCGGTGTAGTCATGGATATTTATCTTCCTTTCTTTTTGGCTGGTTTGCGGATAGGTCTTCCTTGGATTGGTTTTGGTGCCTTTCGTTGAATCGGTCTTCTTACAGGTCTATTTGCTTGCCGTACAGGGCGAATGATTTTCCGCTGGATAGGAGCAGTCACCTTTCTGATAGCCCTTTTAACTGGTTGCACCACCCTTTTTTGAATGGTTTTGGTGATTGGCTTGGTCGCTCGTTTGATAGGTTGTACTACCTTTTTCTGAATAGTCTTCCTTGTTTTATTGATGCCTCTCTTAATCGGTTGAATCCCCTTTTTCCGAACAGCTTTCGCAACTGGCTTGATGGCTTGTTTGACAGGGTGTACTACTTTTTTCTGAATGACCTTTCCGATATGTTTGATGCCGGTTTTAATCGGTTGAATTACTTTTTTCTGAACAGCTTTCGCAACTGGCTTGATGGCTCGTTTTATTGGTTCGACTACCTTTTTTTGAATTGCCTTTCCAATATGTTTGATACCGTTTTTAATTGGTTGCACCACCTTTTTCTGAATGGTTGTCGCGATTGGTTTTACTACTTGTTTTGCAGATATCAATATTTTCTTAGGATTGAAGGTACGTGCTATCAGGGAGAATCGATTAGCGGGCTTGGTGGTCTTCACCTGACCTTGCTTGTTACTTGTCAAGCGAGGACTAGGCTTTTTATCTGACTTGTGGATCGGAGCTTTTTCCCCTGATTTTTGCTGCCCTTGCTTCTTAGAGAACTTTTCCCAGTAATCTTTTATCTTGCCTTTGAATTTATTCCACCCGTCCCCTAGTTCTTCCCATTTGTTCTTTAAAGGAGATAGTATGTGGAATACGGTGATGAGCCCCAAAGTCGAGAGACTGAGGAGGGCAGACGCCTTTAGCATAAGCTCAGGATTAGGGAGGCTTGGATATCTGAATCTTAATGCTACTTGATAGAGTTGGTCTCTTTTCTGATCCAAATTGGGGATACTATAATAGTGTTTGATGGCTTCGTTTAAGGGTAGATTTAGGAGAAGGGTATGGATGATAAAGGCATCCTTATCCGTCATCTCATCCTTGTCGTTCATGGTGGTTAGCGTATCGCCCAGCCAGGAATTAGCCTGAAAGAAGATATCTTCTGGCATGATACCAAGCCCTATTCCCGCATTTATCCCTAAGGTCCATTTTAAAACTTCTTTTTTAAAAGAGCTTTGACTGGCAGTGGCAAGAGGGGCAGCCAGATGGGGGAAGTCAATCTTATAAAAAAAGATTGATGGCTTGATCTTTCTCGTATTGTTCTACCTCTTTTTGATAATTCTTTTTCTGCTCTTGATAGTGGGCTAGTTCTGCTTGGTACTGTCTTTCTTTTACTTCATATTGAGCGTATTCTACGGAATCTTTTTGAAAGGCTTCTTGTTCTTTGATGTAGGCATGATAGCGAGGGACTTCTGCTTGATAGGCTTTATTCGCAGCTATATATTCTCTAGTGCTTGCTTGAATATAGTCTGTTTGAGCCTGCATCTCTTGCTCTGCTATCTCTTTAGAGGGAACTTGCTTGTATCCAACTTCTAGGACTTCAAGCCCTGCTTTTTGAGCATCTTGTATTGCCTGCTGGTGTTCTGTATTTGTAATGGTTACTGTATTTGGTGGGCTTGTTGCTTCTGGAGTGAGAGCAGGCGGTGTTTCTGCACTAACTTCAGTAGGTGTAGCTAAGATAGATAGGCTATATAAGGTTATTCCGACGGATAAGTAGTAGGTATTCTTCTTCACTTTGTCTCTCCCGATACATAAAGTAGTTGACAATGTATTATACTATACGGGAAAAAGAATATGCTAATAATATGAACTGATATGTGGATACCCCTAAAGGATACAGGTCAAGAATGGGCACGGGAAAAGTGAAGCAGGGTAGAGCGTTTACATCAGTTCCTGACAAGAGAAAAAATAGTTCTTAGTCGTTCCCAATTACATTTTGAACTTGTTGACTTACCAGACTGAATTTCAGTTCTATCTGAGGTTTTGTCTCCTAGTCAGATGCGTGTAAAAGAAGCGGGAATGGGCGTATGTGATAAGGGTTATAGGAGAATGGTTACGAAATAGTGTAAAACATGCTATAATGGTTCTATGCTTTCAGGAATTATCAATGTAAAAAAAGAAGCGGGGATGACCTCGCACGATGTGGTGTTTCAGCTGCGTAAGATTTTAGGCGAAAAGAAGATTGGTCATGGAGGAACCTTGGATCCAGATGTGGTAGGGGTCTTGCCCATTGCAGTGGGAAAAGCGACCCGCCTTATCGAGTATATGCAGGAAGAAGGAAAAATCTATGAGGGAGAAATCACTCTGGGTTATACCACGACAACTGAAGATGCCTCAGGTGAGCTAGTAGAGCGGACCTTGATTCCAAGAAACTTGACAGAAGACGAAATTGATCGAGCCATGCAGTGTTTTATTGGAACCATCACACAGATCCCTCCCATGTATTCGGCGGTCAAGGTCAATGGACGCAAGCTCTACGAATATGCACGGGCAGGTGAGCGAGTGGAGCGACCTAGGCGTCAGGTGGTGGTTTCCCAGTTTGAGCGAACCAGTCCTCTTCTTTTTGAGGGGGAGTGTGCCCGTTTTTCCTTCCGAGTGAGATGTGGCAAGGGAACCTATGTGCGGACCTTGTCGGTTGATCTAGGAGCAAGGCTCGGTTTTGCCAGCCATATGTCTAAGCTCGTGCGAACAGGATCGGCTGGTATGGTGATCCAAGATGCGCTGACAATCCAAGAGATTAAAGCCTTATTTGAAGCAGGAGACTTCTCTTTTCTACAGCCGATAGAGCATGGGATTGGTGATTTAAAAAAGGTGAGGCTCAAGAAAGAAGAGGTAGTGGAAGTAGCACACGGGCGTTTTGTTTCCCTAGCTGAAAGGGCTGACTTGCTGGCTGCTTTTGACTGTGATAGCCTTATCGCCATCTTAGAAAAAAGAGGAGCTGTCTACAAGCCTAGAAAGGTTTTTATCTAGGTCTTTTTGACACTTTGTGATACAATAATACAATGATGAAACGGATAACAATAAACGATTATACAGAAATCAAATCCCAAGGTGAAACCGTACTGGTCTTGGGGTATTTTGACGGCATTCATCTAGGTCATCAGGCACTTTTTGATAGGGCGCGTAGGATAGCCGATCAGCGCGGTCTGACGGTGACCGTCTTGACCTTTCCTGAGTCGCCAAGGCTTGCCTTTTCCCGCTTCCAACCAGACTTGCTCTGTCACTTGACTAGTAGAGAACGTCGTTACCAACTTTTTGAAGAACACGGAGTTGACCAGCTCTATTTGATTGATTTTACTAGTAAGTTCGCTGCGACCAGCCCTCAGGCATTTATCAAGCGTTATATCAAAGCCCTACAAGCCCGTGTGGTGGTGGTTGGCTTTGACTATCACTTTGGAAATAGCAGGGCAACAGTTGCTGAGTTGAAAGAGCTTTTTGACGGAGAAGTTGAAGTAGTCGGAGAAGTACAACTAAATGGTGAGAAGGTATCATCCACTCGGATTCGGCAGGCTGTTCGAGAAGGTCAAGTGAGAAAAGCCAATCAATTATTAGGCTACTGTTTTGAGACGCGGGGGATTGTCGTACATGGTGACGCGCGTGGGAGGACCATTGGTTACCCAACAGCCAACCTCGCTCCGATAGACGCAGTCCATCTGCCAGGAGACGGTGTGTATGTCGCTGATGTTGAGATTGCAGGGAAGCGCTACCGTTCAATGGCGAGTGTCGGAAAAAATATCACCTTTGATGGAACAGAATTGCGTTTAGAAGCCCATATATTTGGATTTGAACGCTACATCTATGGAGAAAGAATCACGATTTATTGGTTAGAAAAGATTCGGGAAATGATTAAATTTGATGGCATTGATGCCCTAATGACACAAATGAAAGAAGACGAGCGCCTCGCGCTCACTTGGAAGGATCATGATTAAGAAAATCATAAACGATTCACGCTATGAAATAGCAATGATTGTGATGGCTATACTCTATGTTTTGTTGATTGTGAGTGAAATGCTGGCACTTATCTCTGCTCAAAGTCTCTTTTATCGTATTTTTGATACCTTGCTTTGGTGCACCTTTGTATTTGATTATAGTAGCCATTTATATTACTCTGATAATAAAGGGAAATATATTCGTAGCAATATCCTTGATTTGCTTGCAATCTTGCCCTTCGTTCAAGTGGCAGCCTTTTTTAGGATTGGTCGGATTGCCCGTTTTGCCAGATTGTTTGGGATCCTAAAGTTCACCCGTCTGATTGCAGTTTCGAGTAAATTGTGGGATGTTGTTCGTAAATTGATGAAGACCAATGGTCTCTCTAAAATCTTGGTTCTCAATTTAGTTGCGGTTATGGTGGCGAGCGCTCTTCTCTCCTTTGTGGAGAAGCAATCCTTTTTAAATTCCCTTTGGTGGTCGATTGTAACCATGACTACGGTTGGGTACGGGGATATTGTCCCCCAGACGGCAATTGCGAAAATCATTGCCATCATCCTCATGCTGATTGGTATTTTGACCTTTGGGATGGTGACTGCTATTATCACACGCTTCTTTGTCGATAGTGAACGAGATGCCAAAATGGACGAGCTAACCCTTAAAATTGAAGAACAAAATCTTATGTTGCAACGATTAGAGGAGAAAATGGAGGCTTTAGTAGAGGAAAAGCAGGGATAAATTGGATTTTATCTTGTAAAAGGCTCCTATCTAGTGTATAATAGAGGGCAAGAGCTTCAGATAGAAAGGTATGCTTATGATTACACTATTTTTATCCCCAAGTTGTACTAGCTGTCGTAAGGCTAGGGCATGGCTGACCAATCATCAGGTACCTTTTTTAGAGCACAATATTATGACTAGCCCTTTGACGACCGAGGAATTAAAAACCATCTTAGCCTTTACTGAAAATGGTACAGATGATTTGATTTCAACGCGTTCAAAGGTCTTTCAAAAACTCAATGTTGATGTCGAAGAACTATCCATTTCAGAGTTAATCGAATTGATTGCGACCTATCCAAGCTTGCTACGCCGTCCCATTATCTTAGATAAGAAACGGATGCAAATTGGATTTAATGAGGATGAAATCCGGGCTTTTTTACCACGGAAATATCGCAAGCAAGAATTAAAAAATGCAACATTAAAAGCGGAGATAGGACAAGGATAGATATGGAAAAGAATTATTCATATCCACTTGATTTTTCGTGGAGCACAGAGGAGCTTTCCTCCGTGCTTTCTTTTTTAAATCAGGTGGAAAAGGCCTACGAGGGAGGCGTGACAGCCAATGCTCTCTTAGAAGCCTATGACGGCTTCAAAGCGGTCGTAAAGAGCAAGGGAGAAGAACGGCGGATTGATCGTGAATTTGAAGCAGTATCAGGCTATTCAACTTACCGGGCAGTGCAGCAGGCAAAAGAACAGGGAAGAGGGGTGGTTTCCCTTGGAAGATAAGTATCAGTTTGCAAAAGAGCTTGTTCTTGAGGCGGGAGACTTTCTACGACAGCACCTGCATGATGATTTGGAAATTGAAGAAAAGGGGCATTTTACAGATTTGGTGACACAGTTGGATAAGGCAGTGCAGGCTTGTCTGACAGAGCGCATTTTGGCGCGCTATCCAACGGATTGTATTTTAGGGGAAGAAAGCCCTGAGCATCTGCCACTTACTAAAGGGAAGGTCTGGGTTATTGATCCCATTGACGGAACGACCAATTTCATTGTTCAGCAGGCAGATTTTGCAGTTTTGCTAGCTTATTTTGAAGATGGAATAGGCAAGTTTGGCTGTATTTATGATGTGATGGCAGACAAGCTCTACCACGGTGGCGGGGAGTTTCCGGTCTATGAGAACCATTATCCCTTACCTCCCTTTCAAACCAAGAGCTTGAAAGAAGGCTTGGTCGGTCTCAATGCAGGGCTTTATGCCCAAAATTATGATGGTCTGGCAGATTTTGCAGACCAGACCTTGGGAACGCGCTCCATCGGTAGTGCAGGGATAAGTTTTTCGCATGTCTTGACAGGACGCTTGCTGGCTCAAGCATGTTATATTTATCCTTGGGACTATGCAGCTGCGAGCATTTTGGGTGAAAAGCTAGGCTATACCTTGATGACAACCAAAGGAGAAAAGCCTGCCTTCTACGGTCGGGAACACGTGATCCTTGCTCCGACTGAGAAAATAAGAGAAATAAAAGGGTATTTACAGTGATGTCACTACCAGAAGAATTTAAAGAGAAATATCATTCCTTGCTAGGTGCAGAAGCACCAGCCTTTTTTGAGAGCTTTCAAGATCCAGCAGTAGCAGGTTTTCGGGTCAATCCCCTAAAGGAAAGCCAGAGGTCATTTGAAGCAAAGATTGAGAATATGCCGTGGTCTTACTATGGAAAAGTCTCTGGCAAATCAGTAGCCCATGTCACAGGGCTAGTCTATTCACAGGAGCCGGCAGCGCAAATCGTAGGTCAGGTAGCAGCACCGACTGCAGGTATGAAAGTGCTAGATCTTGCAGCAGCTCCTGGAGGGAAATCAACCCATCTTCTCTCCTATTTGGATCATACTGGTCTTTTGGTCAGCAATGAGATTTCAAAGAAACGTTCGAAAATTTTAGTTGAAAATATTGAACGCTTTGGAGCCCGTAATGTTCTTGTGACCAATGAATCAGCTGAGCGTTTGGCAAAGGTGTTTGCAGGTTATTTTGATATGATTGTTCTTGATGCTCCTTGTTCAGGTGAGGGAATGTTCCGTAAGGATCCAGCAGCGATGGATTATTGGAGCAAAACCTATCCCAGTGAATGCGCTGTCTTGCAACGGGAAATTCTCATTTCTGCTATGGAGATGCTTGCTCCTAATGGACAGTTGATCTATTCAACCTGCACATGGGCGCCAGAAGAAAATGAGGCAATCGTCCACTGGCTCTTGGAGCATTATGACTTGGAGTTGTTGGATATTCCCAAAATCAATGGAATGGTAGCAGGAATTGATCTGCCACAGACAGCTCGTATGTACCCACATCGCTTTATGGGTGAGGGGCAATTTGTTGCTAAATTCCGCTATAGGGGTGAAGTGCAGGCAGCTAGGAAAGGCAAGGAAAATAGATCTAATCTCAGTCGGGATCAAGGTCGATTATGGCAGGAGTTTGCAGAAACAAGCCTCCATTTTAAAGCTGATGGGCTCTTGCAAGTGTTTGGTGATCAGCTCTATTTAGTCCCACATGGCTTACCTGATCTTTCCAATATCAGAATTGCCCGCAATGGTCTGCATTTAGGAACCTTTAAGAAGAAGCGCTTTGAGCCAAGTTTTGCTTTGGGCTTAGCCTTAAAGAGCGAAGAAGTAAAGCGACGAGTAGAGATCACCGAGGAAGCATTTTTCCAGTATGTAGCCGGACAGACTATTGCAGTCTCAAAGGATTTGCCCAATGGTTGGTATCAAGTCGTTGTTGCCGGTAATGGTCTTGGATTTGCCAAGGTCGTATCAGGAACCCTCAAAAACGCCTTTCCTAAAGGGCTCAGATTTTCAGTCTAGGCATAGACTGTTGGTGGTTACTTGTTTTATTGGCGATAGCTAGCTGGCTATTTTCTGCATTTCATTTGTGACTAGCCTAGCGATCTTCGCCGGGGTCTCACAACGAAGTTGCAAGCCACTTCTGTTTGGCCGCCTATTTTTACTTTGAGTTCTTAACGGGCTTTGTATCTTGTTGGAATTGAACTCGCCCTAAACTCTGTGCGAAAAAGACAAATTCTCCTAGAAACTAAAGTTTCTTCGTCAAATTTTCTATTTTCGCTTTGAGTTTTTCACGGGCTTTGTATCTTGGTTTAATTGAGTTCGGACTAAAAATGGTAGAAAAAAGATGAATCGGCTTGATGACAAAGGTCATCTTCTCCGATTCCCTATTTTTCTTTCCATTTTCTTGACGTCCTCACATCTTAATTGAACTCGGGCTAAAAGCTTGGAAAAAAGATAACTTCTTCTGGAAGCTCAAGCTTCTGCGAAGAACTTCCTATTTTTCATTCGCTTTTTATACGCCCTTTGTATCTTGATACGCCCTAAACTCTGTGCGAAAAAGACAAATTCTCCTAGAAACTAAAGTTTCTTCGTCAAATTTTCTATTTTCGCTTTGAGTTTTTCACGGGCTTTGTATCTTGGTTTAATTGAGTTCGG
>NZ_JBUEQR010000064.1:41834-47462 GCF_054968985.1 Streptococcus sp. 1F3
CTCCTATTCCCTATTTTTCTTTCCATTTTCTTGACGTCCTCACATCTTAATTAATTGAGTTCGGACTAAAAATGGTAGAAAAAAGATGAATCGGCTTGATGACAAAGGTCATCTTCTCCGATTCCCTATTTTTCTTTCCATTTTCTTGACGTCCTCACATCTTAACTGAACTCGGGCTAAAAGCTCGGAAAAAAGATAACTTCTTCTGGAAGCTCAAGCTTCTGCGAAGAACTTCCTATTTTTCATTCGCTTTTTTAACGCCCTCGTATCTTAGTTAGAAATACTTTGCAACTTAAGGTGTTATATGATATAGTGGAATTGTGAAAAATTCTTGTAAATAGATTGTAATGTTTGGAATAACTAGTACACTTTTTACATAGAAAAACACGCAAAAATGTAAAGGAAAAATGAAAAATGAAACAAAAGCGTACGCTTGGCATACTGGCTGTATGTCTTTCAGCGAGCCTTAGTTTATCTGCCTGTGCTTCATGGATTGATCGTGGAGAATCGATTACAGCAGTCGGCTCAACAGCCCTTCAACCTTTGGTAGAAGCAGCAGCAGATGAATTTGGAATTGAAAACCAAGGTAAGACCATCAATGTTCAAGGTGGTGGTTCTGGTACAGGATTATCACAGGTCCAGTCAGGTGCTGTTCAGATTGGCAATAGCGATGTCTTTGCTGAAGAAAAATCTGGGATTGATGCGGATAAATTGGCTGATTATCAAGTTGCTGTGGCAGGTATTGCAGTGATTGCTAACAAAGAAGTTGATGTTGATGACATCAGCCTTGACCAACTGCAAAAGATTTTTAAGGGCGAAGTAAGCAACTGGAAAGAGTTGGGTGGAAAAGATTTGGCGATTTCCATTATCAACCGTGCGGTCGGATCTGGTTCACGGGCAACCTTTGATACGGTGGTCATGAAAGGTGAAGAAGCGACCCAGAGTTTGGAGCAGGACTCAAACGGCATGGTAAAATCAATCGTGTCTCAGACACCGGGTGCAATTTCTTACCTTGCCTTTTCCTATGTTGATGATTCGGTCAGAACGATTCGGCTAAACGGGTTTGAGCCAACGATGGAGAATGTTGTGACCAATGATTGGCCAATCTGGTCTTATGAGCACATGTATACCATGGGTGAGGCAACTGGTCTTGAAAAAGAATTTATAGACTATGTGATGTCTGACAAGATTCAAAGAGGAATTGTCCTTGATATGGGGTATATTCCAGTGAATGACATGAAGGTTACAAAGAGTGCAGATGGTACAGTGAAGGAGAAGAAGTAGGTATGAAAAATGAACAACTTGCAAAAGAATTGCTCTCCCCTTCCAAAAATTCTCGCCTAGAGAAATTTGGAAAGAGTATCACCTTTCTCTGTTTGGGCTTAATCGTCTTTATTGTAGCTATGATTTTACTCTTTGTAGCGCAAAGAGGCTTGTCTACTTTCTTTGTCAATGGCGTTAACATTTTTGAATTTTTATTTGGAAGTGTTTGGAAGCCAGCAATTAAATCTTTCGGCGCCTTTCCAATGATTGCAGGTTCTTTCATTGTGACGATTTTATCTGCGATTATTGCTACCCCTTTTGCGATTGGAGCGGCAGTCTTTATGACCGAAGTATCGCCTAAGTATGGGGCAAAAATCTTGCAACCTGTTATTGAGCTTTTGGTCGGAATTCCATCGGTTGTCTACGGATTTATCGGCTTACAAGTTGTGGTTCCTTTTGTTCGCTCTCTCTTTGGCGGAACAGGTTTTGGGATTCTATCAGGTGTTTTTGTCCTCTTTGTTATGATTTTACCGACGGTGACCTTTATGACAGTCGATAGCCTGAGGGCTGTACCTCGTCATTACCGTGAAGCTAGCCTTGCCATGGGAGCAACTCGGTGGCAAACGATTTGGCGGGTTACTCTGCATGCAGCCAAGTCTGGTATTTTTACAGCGGTAATCTTCGGAATGGCTAGAGCTTTCGGTGAAGCACTTGCCATTCAAATGGTGGTCGGAAATTCAGCCGTTGTCCCAACTTCTCTGACGACGCCGGCAGCTACCTTGACTTCTGTCTTGACCATGGGAATTGGAAATACTGTCATGGGGACGGTCCAAAATAACGTTCTGTGGTCGCTGGCACTTGTCCTATTATTGATGAGCCTAGTCTTTAACTTAATGATGAAATTTATTACTAGAGAAAGGAAGAGAAACTATGCACGCTAAAAAGTTAGATAAATTAGCGACGGGGATTTTGTACTCTATTGCCGGCATTATCGTTGCCATTTTAACCTCTCTCATTCTCTATATTTTATTGCGAGGTCTGCCACATGTCAGCTGGTCATTCTTGACGGGAAGATCTTCTTCCTATCAGGCAGGAGGAGGGATAGGCATTCAACTCTACAATTCCTTTTTCCTGCTCGTGATTACCATCTTGATTTCTGTTCCGCTATCTACAGGAGCAGGTATCTATCTAGCTGAGTATGCTAAGAAAGGGCGCTTGACTAATTTTGTTCGGACCTGTATTGAGATTTTATCTTCTTTACCGTCTGTCGTTGTTGGTTTGTTTGGTTATTTGATTTTCGTGGTTCAGTTTCAGTATGGATTTTCGATTTTATCAGGTGCCTTGGCACTGACCGTCTTTAACTTACCTCAAATGACACGCAATGTTGAAGATAGTCTTCGCCATGTCCATCATACCCAGCGTGAGGCAGGGCTTGCCCTTGGGATTTCGCGGTGGGAGACGGTCCTACATGTGGTCATTCCAGAAGCTCTCCCAGGAATTGTGACAGGGATTGTCCTTGCTTCTGGTCGTATTTTTGGGGAAGCAGCCGCTTTGATTTATACAGCGGGTCAATCCGCTCCAGCCCTTGACTGGTCTAATTGGAATCCGCTCAGTGTGACCAGTCCGATTTCAATTTTCCGTCAATCAGAAACGCTTGCGGTACATATCTGGAAGGTTAATAGCGAGGGCACAATCCCAGACGCAACTCAAGTCTCTGCTGGTAGTGCAGCTATCCTCTTAGTTTTCATCTTAATCTTCAACGTATCTGCACGCTATATCGGTAAGAAATTGCATGCAAAATTAACATCTGCAACCCTAAATTAGAGGAGAAAAAATGGCAGAATATAATTGGAATGAAAAGCATATCATCACCTTTCCGCAGGAGAAAATTGCCCTAGAAACAAAGGATTTACATGTTTACTACGGTGGCAAGGAATCGATTAAGGGCATTGATATGCAGTTTGAAAAAAATAAAATTACAGCCTTGATTGGTCCATCGGGATCTGGGAAGTCTACCTATCTGCGAAGTTTGAATCGGATGAATGATACGATTGATATCGCTAAGGTGACTGGAGAAATTCTTTATGAGGGAGTAGATGTTAATCGTCCTGAAATCAATGTCTATGAAATGCGCAAGCATATCGGTATGGTCTTCCAACGTCCCAATCCTTTTGCCAAGTCTATTTATCGCAATATTACCTTTGCTCACGAACGTGCGGGTGTAAAAGACAAAAAGGTCTTGGATGAGATTGTTGAAACCTCTCTCAAGCAAGCTGCTCTCTGGGAGCAGGTAAAAGATGATCTTCATAAGTCTGCCTTGACCTTATCAGGCGGACAACAGCAACGCTTATGTATTGCGCGAGCGATTGCGGTGAAGCCTGAAATTTTGCTTATGGATGAGCCTGCGTCAGCGCTTGATCCGATTGCGACGATGCAGTTGGAAGAGACCATGTTTGACTTGAAGAAGAATTATACGATTATCATCGTGACCCACAATATGCAACAAGCTGCTCGGGCGAGTGACTATACGGCCTTCTTTTACTTGGGAGATTTGATTGAGTATGATAAGACAGCTAATATCTTCCAAAATGCGAAACTACGCTCTACAAACGACTATGTGTCAGGACATTTTGGATAGAAAGGAACTTTGATGACAGCACCGATTTTACAGGTCAAAGACTTGTCTGTTTATTATAATAAGAAAAAGGCATTGAACAATGTTTCCGTCGATTTTTATCCCAATGAAATTACAGCTCTGATTGGTCCATCTGGTTCTGGAAAATCAACCCTTCTACGTTCTATTAACCGTATGGGAGATTTGAATCCAGAAGTAACCTTGACAGGAGCAATTGACTACAATGGCCGAAATATCTATAGTCCCCGTACAGATACGGTTGATTTACGTAAAGAGATTGGGATGGTTTTCCAACAGCCCAATCCTTTTCCGATGACGATTTATGAGAATGTTGTCTATGGTTTACGAATCAATGGTATTAAGGACAAACATGTCCTAGATGAAGCAGTAGAGAAATCGCTGATAAGTGCTTCTATCTGGGATGAAGTGAAGGATCGTTTGCACGATTCAGCACTTGGTTTATCGGGTGGACAGCAACAACGGGTTTGTGTGGCGAGGGTTCTTGCAACCAGTCCTAACATTATCCTCCTTGATGAGCCAACGTCTGCCCTTGACCCGATCTCGGCAGGGAAAATTGAGGATACCTTATACGGGTTGAAAGATAAGTATACCATGGTCTTGGTCACTCGTTCGATGCAGCAGGCATCGCGGATTTCAGACAGGACAGGTTTCTTCTTAGATGGGGATTTGATTGAATATAATAAGACTAAGGAAGTTTTCTTAAATCCTCGCCATAAGGAAACTGAGGATTATATCACAGGAAAATTCGGATAATAAAAAGGAAAATAACGATGTTAAGAACACAATTTGAAGAAGAACTAGATAAATTACACAATCAGTTTTATGCCATGGGAAATGAGGTGCTTGGGCAAATCAATAATACCGTACAAGCCTTCATTACGCATGACCGTGAATTGGCTAAGGAAGTCATTGAATCAGATGCTAAAATCAATGCATTTGAAATCAAGCTAGAGAAAAAATCGCTTGAAATCATCGCTTTACAGCATCCTGTATCTACTGATTTACGTACGGTTATTACCGTTTTGAAAGCGACAAATGATTTAGAACGCATGGGGGATCATGCGGTATCTATTGCAGAAGCAGCTATCCGTATGAAAGGGGAAGTTCGTATTCAAGTCGTTGAAGCAGAAATCAAAAAAATGGGACGAGAAGTCCGTAAATTGGTTGAAGCAGCATTGGAGCTGTATCTGAATGGTGGCGATACAGAACAGGCTTATGAACTAGCAGCCCATGATGAAATTATCAACCAATACTATAATACTATCCAAGATTTGGCGACAGAGGAAATCAAGAAAAATCCAGATGCTTTGATTGCTGGACGTGATTACTTCCAAGTCATTTCCTATCTCGAGCGTATTGGTGATTATGCTAAGAATATTTGTGAGTGGGTCGTCTACCTCCGTACTGGTAATATCACAGAATTATAGAAATCTGAGCAGGAATCGATTTCAGAAGAAAGATAAAGTCGTTAGCCCTAACGGCTTTTTCATATGTAAAGTAGTGGCAAATGGAACTTTTAGCTTCCTTTAAGTTTATTGGGTTAGAATGAGAACAAACAAGGAGTATCGTACGAAAGAGACTATTTTCAAGTGAAATGGGCTCTTTGTCAACTGTAGTGGGTAGATGAAAAGCTAACACCTAGAGAGGACGAACTTGGTTCTCTCTTTCTTTACGTTTAAAGCAATCAAAATGCGTTTTTTAAAGTTTTC
>NZ_JBUEQR010000065.1:0-27155 GCF_054968985.1 Streptococcus sp. 1F3
CAACCAACAATCTCATCAAAGTCATTAAAAGAAATGCCTTTGGATTCAGGAACTTTGAAAACTTTAAAAAATGCATTTTGATTGCTTTAAACGTAAAGAAAGAGAGAACGAAGTTCGTCCTCTCTAGGTGTTAGCTTTTCATCTACCCACTACAGTTGACAAAGAGCCCACAAAAGACTGTCTTGTATTGACAGTCTTTCTTTTATACTCAACCAAAAGCAAACTAGAAAGCGAACCGAAGGTTCTACTAGCCTACGGCAAGGCTGACGAAGTTTGAGAAGATTGTGAAAGAGTATTACTTTCCACCTTAGCGGGCTGTGACTCTTCCATGATTTTATGGGTGTGCAAAGCACTCATGGACACCAAGTCCAGTCCATTTCCTCTCTTAATACAAGTCTAGATAGTGGTCAATTTCCCATTGTGATACATAGGTCGCATAACTTGCCCATTCAATTTTCTTAGCTTCAACAAAGTTTGTGAAAATATGGTCTCCCAAAGCTGCTTTTACGACATCATCATTTTGCAGTGCCTTGATTGCATTGTGAAGTGTAGATGGCAGGTCCACAATCCCTGCTTGTTGACGCTCTGCCTCACTCATCGCATAGATGTTTGACTCTATTGGTGCTGGAGCTTCAATCTTATTTTCCACACCGTCTAGACCAGCTTCTAATAAAACTGCCATAGCCAAATAAGGATTGGCAGTTGGATCAACCGAGCGCAATTCTAAGCGTGTTCCCATACCACGAGATGCCGGTACGCGAATCAAAGGTGAGCGATTACGACCAGCCCAAGCGATGTAAACAGGGGCTTCAAATCCCGGTACCAAACGCTTATAAGAATTGACCGTTGGATTCATAATTGCTGTATAACTATAGGCGTGTTTCATCAAACCACCTAAGAAATAGTAAGCTGTTTTGGACAACTGCATACCACGAGGGTCTGCTGGGTCATAGAATGCATTATTTCCTTGGCTATCAAAGAGCGACATATTACAGTGCATCCCTGAGCCTGCGATTCCAAACTTAGGTTTCGCCATAAAGGTCGCATACAAGCCGTGCTTACGGGCAATGGTTTTTACAACTAATTTGAAAATTTGGATATTATCACAGGCTTTTAATACATCTGCGTATTTAAAGTCAATTTCATGCTGGCCTACCGCTACTTCATGGTGACTAGCCTCTACTTCAAAGCCCATTTGAGTTAAGACATTCACAATTTCACGGCGGGTGTTATCGGCAAGATCCGTTGGCGCAAGGTCAAAATAACCACCCTTGTCATTGACCTCAAGTGTTGGATTGCCATTTTCATCCATTTTGAAAAGGAAAAACTCTGGTTCTGGACCTAGGTTGAAAGAGGTAAAGCCTGTTTTTTCCATGTGGCGCAATGCTTTTTTCAAGTTCCCACGAGGATCTCCTGAAAAGGGTTCTCCCTCTGTCGTATAAATATCACAAATCAAGCCTGCTACACGACCATTTTCATCTCCCCAAGGAAAAATAGTCCATGTGTTTAAATCAGGATAAAGATACATGTCTGACTCATTGATACGGACAAATCCTTCAATGGAAGATCCATCAAACATGGCTTTATTAGATAGCACCTTATCTACTTGTTCATCAGTGGCTGGAATCTCAACATTTTTCATAATTCCTAAGATATCTGTAAACATCAAGCGAATGAAAGTAACGTTCTTCTCTTGAATATCCCGTTTGATATCCGCTACTGTAATTGACATAAATGGTCTCCTTTTATTATTGTTCAATATAAGATTCCTAGCCATATGGGTGGCTAACGAAAGATACTGGTAGGGTTAGAAAAGCGCCCTTGATTGCGAAGTTCATCACGAAGAATACGACGTACATCTTCATCCGTCAAGCTATCAGCCTCTTTCTGAGGTCTAGCCTGACGATTGGCATACTCTTTTTTTATCGCTGCGATATTAAGACCCTCATTGAGAAAATCCTTAATTTCCAACAGCTGGTCCATATCATTGAGCGAATAGAGCCTACGATTGCCTTCATTACGGTCTGGATGAATCAATCCCTGCTCCTCATAGTAGCGTATCTGACGAGCGGTTAAATCCGTCAATTTCATCACACTACCAATCGGAAAAACTGCTAAAGACCTACGAAATTCTTTCTCTCTCATGATAAGCTCCTTTCTGCCCACTATTATAGGGGAATTTTACCTATTCGTCAATATTTTATGTCATATTTTCTTACATTGTTCGTTTTATAATCCTTTTTTTAGTTTCTCAAGGTCTGAATTTACTAAAATGGCTATAAATACACCAACGAATGTCTCAAAGACACGGATAAAAACATACTGAATAGCATTCCCTGACGGAATAGACAAGGTGATGATTAGAAGGGCTGCTACTCCACCGATAATACCTGACTTATTGTTCATCGCCACATTTGTCATAATCGTTAGCATGACACAAATCGGAACAACAATGAGCGTCACCAAGGGATGCTCATGAAAGGATTGACTTAGGATAAAAAAGATGAGGGCATAGGCCCCGCCGATCGAATTACCCAGGATACGCGATGCACCAAAATGCACACTCTTATCAAAATCCTCACGCAGACTAAAAACAGCTGTCAAGGCCGCAATCTGCGCTCCTTGACGACTGAAAAAACCAAAGAGTAAAATCACTAAAAAAACGGCTAAACCGGATTTCAAGGTTCGCATTCCTAACTTAAATTGCTTGGGATTAAATCGATATTGCTTAAACATATATACCCTCTTTTCTTCCTAGTAAGACTACTCCTCCATTATACCACTAATGTCTCAAACTTCCTTCTGACAGACTATTTCAAAAAAATGTCTAGTAGCCTCATTCAGCTAAATCAACTCTTCCCGAATCCTGCTTAAGATTATCTTTTATTACTAAACAAGGAACTTGTAGTACAACATAAAGCGTTCTAAACACTTTGAGAATTTTAATCAGTTAAAAATTAAAAAGCCCATAAAACGAAAATATGGACTTTTTCAAGAACACTTATTACTTTTCAAAATAGTACATCTGCTCCCTAATATTTAACAGAATTCACTCCCAACTCCTTAACTTCAACATTAATGATTATAAACATTTTAGAAAGTGACAAGCATAACGGATATAGATTTATCTAAATACTATCTTTTTCCAAATATTTTAGAAAAACAAAATAAACAATGGATAAAAATAATAGATATAAACAAATAAATACAATGTTAAGATTAAATTGATTAATTTGAATTAATTTCAAAACCTCTGAACAAATGCCATCTAAAAAACCAGAAATAATAAATGTCTTTACATTTTTATTATATGCAAAATATGTATAAATAATTGGAGTATAAAATAATTTTAATGATAGAAAAGAAAAGTCTTTAAAAATAATGGATAAAAGAATAATCAAAAGAACCACACACAGCTGGCTTTGTAAAAAACTTTTAGAAAGTTTTAAAATATTAATCCGTTTTATGGTCATAGGAAGTAATTGGACCACCAGGATACGCTCTCCTAGGTCTCGTATAAAGAGCTATCCAGCCATTTCCATTAGTATCTAAAGCTCTCCCCATCATCTCTCCTAAACTCCAACCAACTCCAGTAAAAGCTAATATTTGATTAACAGTTGCTGCTGTTATACCAAATAATCCTCCAATATATGACAATGTTGCCTCTGCACCGAGGTTAACAGCATTGTCAACAGCTCCCCTAGGTATTGCTATACCAGTGCCTACAACATCTCTAGAAACTCTGATTTTTTCCTTCTTGTACACACCCAAATTAGACTGACCATACCTATCTGTAGTTTCTAAATAAGAATTTTTAGAATCAGATGAGGTTGTTATAAATGTATTATCATCAATTTTATATATTTCAGAAACTAAAATATTGTCATTTTCATCTAAAATTTGTGTAATTAAATGTCCTTCCTCATCAAATTTAGATACAATCTGTTTATCCAAATTCCTTTGATATACTCCTTCAAATAATGGACTATGTTTTAAATTGGGAATTTCAGAAGTTGAGAAAATATCATGTTCGGCATTCATTATCTCATTAGCATATGCAAGTGTTGGAATCATATTTCCAGATAGAACAACCAAACTAGCTATTCCAACACAAAAACGTTTTATTTGTTTCATATAACAAACTCCTCTCTATTGTTATAAAAGTTTAATATTTCACCTCCTTTATTCCTGTGTATTCCTCCTTTCTATTCTCTAAAAATTTTTTAGCAGGAATAAAGAACTACTTAATCCACTTTTATTATAATACTAAATTCAAAAAAAAAAGCAAGCGTTCTCACTATAAAATTTATATATTTTAAAACTGTAAATTCCCAAAGTAAGTTCCAGTCTGTCGCAAAAACTGGAAATTAGACTGAGACAAGAAAATAAGGTAGAACTTACTTTGGGACAAGTTGGTATGGTCATTTAGTTTATAAACAGAATTCTAGAGCTTCCCACACAGAGACCTTTTTTCTTAGTAATTCCCTCACTTTCTCCTTTAAATTAGCCCAGGTTTGCTCAATAGGGTTCAATTCTGGAGAATAAGCAGGAAGTGGAAGAAAGTGATGATGTTGTTCTATACAAAGTTGATCAAGTCTGTTTTTGGGATGAAAGCTAGCGTTATCCATAATAATGATATGGCGTTCTGATAAACTTGGTAGCAGTTGGGTTTTGAACCATTCTACAAAAAAATCACTCGTCATACTCTGGTAATAAATCATAGGGGCAATTAACGGATGACCACTTTGTCCAGCTACAACAGATATGCATCCAAATCGTCTACCGCTAATCTTAGCGTACGCTTTTTTGCCTCTTATAGCACGCCCTTTTTTTCGATAAAGGTAAGTATCAATCCCTGTTTCATCAATATAGATAATGGGTAAATCACTTAGTACTGCCAGTACATCAAGATAGCGTTGAACTTGTTTGGGATTTTGTTCTTTGTAGCTAGTTGTCTTTTTTCTACCTCCGCAGAAGAGATAGACCTGAAAAGGGACCTAGGTTAAGTTGACTTTTGACAAGATAGGCTAGAGAATCAATCCCCTGACGCATATCCGTTTTCCCGCAGACCAAGTAGACTTGACCTAAATCACTGAGTCGGATGGTCATAATGCAGCACCTTATTCAAGATTGTTTCTAATACCTCTTGGTTGATCGATTGGAAGAATGTGACCTCCACTTTTCCGAGACGAATTTTCATCAATATCGTTTCTGCTTTTCTTTTCAAAGCGACGAGATTGGGGAACAGTCAATGGGACGATGGGCTGTGACATAATAAGTCCTCCAGTTTTGTTTTTTATGACAGTATACTGGAGGAGGAAGTGCTTGGATAGGTACCTTGTTATTGGGCGGTTACTAAAGACCACGCGACTTAACAAGACACCTCTACTTTATTATAAAGAAAAAGCAGCGAGTACTCTCTCCCGTCAGAGATTTCTTCACTACTAATCTTAGTATGTTTTTAACCTTACATACTCCCCAAAGCACACCGAAACTATTTGGACTAGCACAAAATGGGGAACCTGTCCCTCCTCTACAAGAGTAGGATTGTGAGAGACGAATGGCACAACCATTATTTCTCAGTCAAGGCTGCAAGTCCAGGTAAGACTTTACCTTCTAGGAGTTCCATAGAAGCACCCCCACCTGTAGAAATCCATGAGAATTTATCTGCACGACCGAGATTGATCGCAGCAGCTGCTGAGTCACCACCACCGATGATGGATTTCACTTCTGGTTGTTTAACAATGGCATCCATTACGCCGATTGTCCCTGCTTGGAAGTCAGGATTTTCAAAGACACCCATAGGTCCGTTCCAGACAACTGTTTTTGCACCTGTAAGAGCTTCATCAAATTTTGCGATAGATTTTGGACCGATGTCAAGACCAAGGAAACCAGGGTCAACTGCTTCACCTTCGGTATCTTTCACTTCCGTATAGCCTGCAAAAGCATTCGCTTCTTTTGAGTCAACTGGCAAAATCAATTTTCCGTTTGCTTTTTCAAGAAGGCTTTTCGCTACCTCAAGTTTGTCTTCTTCCACAAGTGAGTTTCCAATTTCAATCCCTTGTGCCTTGTAGAAGGTGTAGGTCATTCCACCACCGATAAGAACTTTATCTGCTTTTTCAAGGAGATTTTCAATCACACCAATCTTATCAGAAACTTTTGAGCCTCCAAGAATAGCCACAAATGGACGAACTGGATTTTCAACCGCTTCTTGAATATAAGCAATTTCATTTTCAAGAAGGAAACCTGCGACTGCTTTTTCAACGTTTGCTGAAATCCCTACGTTTGAAGCGTGCGCACGATGAGCTGTTCCAAATGCGTCATTGACAAAAATTCCGTCTCCAAGAGAAGCCCAGTATTGACCAAGTTCTGCATCGTTTTTAGATTCTTTCTTACCATCAACGTCTTCAAAACGAGTGTTTTCAACCAAAAGAACCTGACCATCTTCAAGCCCATTGATCGCTCCTTCAAGCTCAGCACCACGAGTTACCCCTGGAAGAAAGACAACATCTTGACCTAATTTTTCTGCCAAGTTCGCAGCAACTGGAGCAAGAGATTTTCCTTCCTTGTCTGCCTCTTCTTTCACACGACCAAGGTGAGAGAAGAGCACTGCACGTCCACCTTGCTCAAGAATGTACTGGATAGTAGGAAGTGCCGCTGAAATACGATTATCATTCGTAATCACACCGTCCTTCAAAGGTACATTAAAGTCAACACGAACAAGGACTTTCTTCCCTTTCAAGTCAACGTCTTTTACAGTAAGTTTTGCCATTTTACAAAGACTCCTATTCTTTATTTTTTACTCCTTCATTATACCATATTTTCGGAAATGATGGGAAAGATTTCACAAAAATTCTGACTAAAAAGCAAGAGTTCCACCAAAAAAGGCAAGTTCAAACGACCTTGCCTTTTATCTGATTATTTTGCGATTTTTGCAAAGTACTCAAGCGTACGAACAAGTTGTGAAGTGTAAGACATTTCATTGTCGTACCAAGAAACAACTTTCACCAATTGTTTGCCGTCAACATCAAGAACTTTTGTTTGAGTTGCATCAAACAATGAACCAAATGAGATACCTACGATGTCTGAAGAAACGATTGGGTCTTCAGTGTAACCGTAAGACTCGTTTGAAGCAGCTTTCATTGCAGCGTTTACTTCGTCAGCAGTCACGTTCTTCTCAAGAACTGCTACCAATTCAGTCACTGATCCAGTTGGAACAGGAACACGTTGTGCAGCTCCGTCCAATTTACCGTTCAATTCTGGAATAACAAGACCGATTGCTTTTGCAGCACCAGTTGAGTTTGGAACGATGTTTGCTGCTGCAGCACGAGCACGACGAAGGTCACCACCGCGGTGTGGTCCATCAAGAACCATTTGGTCACCAGTATAACCGTGGATTGTAGTCATCAAACCTTCAACAATACCGAAGCTGTTGTGAAGAGCTTTCGCCATTGGAGCCAAACAGTTTGTTGTACATGAAGCACCTGAGATAACTGTTTCAGTACCGTCAAGAATGTCGTGGTTTGTGTTGAATACAATTGTTTTCACATCGTTTCCACCAGGTGCAGTGATGACAACTTTCTTAGCACCGTTTGCATGGATATGTTGCTCTGCTTTTTCTTTAGAAGTGAAGAATCCTGTAGCTTCAAGAACGATTTCTACACCATCAGTTGCCCAGTCAATGTTTCCTGGTTCACGCTCTGCAGAAACTTTAACGAATTTACCGTTTACTTCGAATCCACCATCTTTTACTTCAACAGTACCGTCGAAACGACCTTGAGTTGTGTCATACTTCAACAAGTGTGCAAGCATTGCTGGATCTGTAAGGTCGTTGATACGAGTAACTTCAACACCTTCTACATTTTGGATACGGCGGAATGCAAGACGTCCGATACGACCGAAACCGTTAATACCAACTTTAACTACCATGAATGATTTCCTCCTTATGAAAATCGAGTTCTATTATTTTAAAAGGATTCCCTTTTAACCTTTTGTGAAAATTTTAACTTGTAAATATCCAAGTCACCTTTCAACATTTTTATTATATACCTATTTCGCAAAAAAAGCAAGTTTTTGATTAGCAGAAAATCAACCAAATCTCTCCATTTTTTCTTCTATCTCATTTCCTCCAAAATAGGACGATACTCTTCAAAGCTAACCTTATTCAGGCCATAACGAATCTCTGGGGCAATACTCGCAATGTATGCCAAAACAGGGCTTATATCCTCAGTTGGGGCACCCAGACCTAGTTTTATAATCTTCTTCTCGCCTGATTTAGTGATAAAAATAAGCTGAGGTTCATCTCCCACAATGGCCTGACCACGGCGCCTAATCGCAGCTGTTCGCTCATAATAAATGACAGAAACAGTATGTAAATCAATAAAGTCAAATTCCCAATTGCTAATGAAATAATTCTTATAAACAGCAAGATAGAACTGTTTGTAAAAGTCTGCCTTCTCTGGTAGAGCCACAACTCCACCTGGCAACTCTGGAAACAGTTTCTCAAATGCTGCATAGCGGGCAATCCGCTCTTTTACCTTACCATACTCTAATACTAATAAGATGACAAAAACAAGAACAACAATCAAGGGAATCCCTATTGTAAACAGGCTAGTATCTGTCCCTGCCGGTGCATCGGTGACAAATATTTTCCAAAATAATCCACCAATAAGGGCTGTAAAAGCTGTCCAGATAATAGGTCCAAATAAAAAACCAGTATTTTTCCTCATCATTCGACTCCTTTATGATAAAAAATAGGATGAGGAGACCCTCATCCTTTAACGTCTAATTAAGCGTTACCGCCGTTTTTCTTAATGATTTCATCTTGTACTGACTTCGGTACATCTTCGTAGTGGTCAAATACCATCATGAAGGTACCGCGTCCTTGTGTAGCTGAACGAAGAACTGTTGCATAACCAAACATTTCAGCAAGTGGCACATAGGCACGAACGATTTGTGTATTCCCACGAGCTTCCATACCGTCTACACGTCCACGACGAGCTGTTACGTGTCCCATAACGTCACCAAGGTTATCTTCTGGTGCAGTAACGGTTACAAGCATCATCGGCTCAAGGATAACTGGTTGTGCAGATTTGGCTGCTTCTTTAAGGGCAAGAGAAGCCGCAACCTTAAAGGCAGTTTCAGATGAGTCGACATCGTGGTATGAACCGTCATAAAGTTTTGCTTTCACGTCAACGATTGGGTAACCAGCAAGCACCCCGTTTGCCATGGATTCAACCAATCCTTTTTCAACCGCTGGGATAAATTCACGTGGAACCACACCACCGACGATTGCATTTTCAAACTCGAATCCTTTTCCTTCTTCGTTTGGAGTAAATTCAATCCATACATCACCGAATTGACCCTTACCACCTGATTGACGCTTGAAGAATCCACGGGCTTGAGTTGAAGCACGGAAGGTTTCACGGTAAGATACTTGAGGAGCACCTACGTTTGCTTCAACCTTGAACTCACGGCGCATACGGTCAACAAGGACATCCAAGTGAAGCTCTCCCATACCAGAGATAACAGTTTCACCAGTTTCAACGTTGGTTTCAACACGGAATGTTGGGTCTTCTTCAGCCAATTTAGAAAGGGCAACACCCATCTTGTCTTGGTCTGCTTTTGATTTTGGCTCAACCATCAATTGGATAACTGGTTCTGGAACGTTGATTGACTCAAGGATTACTTTTGCCTTCTCATCTGTCAATGAGTCACCAGTTGTGGTGTCTTTCAAACCAACGGCAGCAGCGATATCACCTGAGTAAACCGTTTCGATTTCTTGACGGCTATTCGCGTGCATTTGAAGGATGCGTCCGATACGTTCACGTTTGCCCTTAGAAGTATTCATCACGTATGAACCAGAGTTAAGAACACCTGAGTAGACACGGAAGAAGGTCAAACGACCTACGAATGGGTCTGTCATAATCTTGAAGGCAAGAGCTGCAAATGGCTCTTCATCTGAAGCTGGACGCTCTTCTTCAGCATCTGTATCTGGGTTAATCCCTTTGATTGCTGGAATATCAACTGGGCTTGGAAGGTAGTCGATAACCGCATCAAGCATCAATTGAACCCCTTTATTTTTGAAGGCAGAACCACACAATACTGGGAAAAATTCAACATTGATTGTCGCTTTACGGATAGCAGCTTTCAATTCCTCGTTGGTGATTTCTTCACCTTCAAGGTATTTCATCATCAAGTCTTCATCTGTTTCAGCAACTGCTTCTACCAATTTTTCACGATATTCCTGAGCTTGTTCAAGGTATTCAGCTGGAATCTCTTCTTCAAGAATATCTGTACCAAGGTCATTTGTGTAGATTTCAGCTTTCATCTTGATCAAATCAATGATTCCACGGAAATCATCTTCTGCACCGATTGGCAATTGGATTGGGTGAGCATTTGCTTGCAAGCGCTCATGAAGGGTGCTCACTGAGTAAAGGAAATCTGCACCGATTTTATCCATTTTATTGGCAAATACGATACGAGGTACCCCATATTCAGTCGCTTGACGCCAAACAGTTTCTGTTTGTGGCTCAACCCCTGATTGTGAGTCAAGAACCGTTACCGCACCGTCCAATACACGAAGAGAACGTTGTACTTCAATAGTGAAATCCACGTGCCCTGGTGTGTCGATGATGTTTACACGATGGTCATTCCATTGTGCCGTTGTTGCAGCAGATGTAATTGTGATTCCGCGTTCTTGCTCTTGCTCCATCCAATCCATTTGTGAAGCACCTTCGTGTGTCTCACCGATTTTATGGATTTTACCAGTATAGTAAAGAATACGCTCAGTTGTAGTTGTCTTACCAGCATCGACGTGAGCCATGATACCGATATTACGAGTTTTTTCTAATGAAAATTCGCGTGCCATTATGTTCTCCTATTTTGTTAAATTTAGTTACATCTCATTATAGCATATTTTTAGAAAAAAACGGATAGGCAGGACCTACCCGTTACATGCTATTTATGTATTGGTCCAAGTTAGCAAGTCTGCTAATTGACCTAGCAAAGATACAGCTTCCTAACTCCAAAGGCATAGCATATCTTCGGAGCCTAGAAAATAGAATCCCTTAGGGAGAAAACTTGCTAGAGACCAAGGTCTCCTCGTCAAGTTTCCTATTTTAGCGAGTATTTGTTTAACGCTCTCACATCTTAGAATTGAGCTCAGGCTAAACGCCCAACATCTCAATCCAATTGAGTTCGAGCTACAAGTCACTGCCAAAAAGATAAATCTTCCTAGAAGCTGGAGCTTCGTCGTCATTTTTCCTATTTTGTCTAGGACTTGCTTAACGCTCTCACATCTTAGATTACCAACGGAAGTGGGCAAATGCACGGTTCGCTTCTGCCATACGGTGAGTATCTTCACGTTTCTTAACAGCTGCACCTGTGTTGTTTGCTGCATCCATGATTTCTTTTGCAAGACGGTCAACCATCGTGTGTTCACCACGGTTACGTGCAATGGTTACCAACCAACGAAGTCCAAGAGTTGTACGACGTTCTGGACGAACTTCAACTGGGACTTGATAGTTAGAACCACCGACACGGCGAGCACGTACTTCAAGTACAGGCATGATGTTTTCCATCGCTGTTTCGAATACTTCAAGTGCATCGTTTCCAGTAGCTTCTTTGATTTGATCAAAAGCACCATATACAATAGAAGCTGCTGTACCACGTTTTCCATCAAGCATTACGCGGTTGATTAAACGTGTTACTAATTTTGAATTGTAAAGCGGATCTGGCAATACTTCGCGCTTAGGCGCTTGGTTTTTACGACTCATTTATCTTTATCCCCTTTCTTACCCTTTTGGACGTTTTGTACCGTATTTAGAACGGCCTTGTTTACGATCCGTTACACCTGCTGTATCAAGTGCACCACGAACGATATGGTAACGTACCCCTGGAAGGTCTTTTACACGTCCACCACGAAGAAGCACCACACTGTGCTCTTGCAAGTTGTGTCCGATACCTGGGATATAAGCAGTTACTTCAATCAAGTTGCTCAAACGAACACGAGCAAATTTACGAAGGGCAGAGTTCGGTTTTTTAGGTGTCATTGTTCCGACACGAGTCGCAACACCACGTTTTTGTGGTGAAGAAACATTTGTTTGAACTTTTTTACGGCTATTGTAACCAACGTTCAAAGCTGGTGATTTAGATTTTTCTACTTTAGACTTACGTGGTTTACGTACCAACTGGTTAATTGTAGGCATCTACATTCTCCTGTATAAATTTTTATTTTTGGTTGATAGAGCACTCGGTGACAGCCCCTATCCACGTGTACTTTGCAACTATTTGTCAGCACGTCTCTGTACACTTTTGAGAGACCAAAAGTAAAAAGTACCGTTTATCATCATATCATAAACAATACCTTGTGTCAACTATCCTTTTTCGATTATCATAACACTGCACCCCTTATTATCAATCTGCTCCAATTCCTTATTTTTTCCGTTTTCTTCACGTCCTCACATCTTAATTGAACACAGCCTACGAGCTGTGTAAAAAAGAGAATGACGTAGCCCTTGATTGCTTCAATGGCTGTTATACTATGAAAATTGAAAACAAATCGATGGAAATAGTATCAGCCCTATTCGTTCGCATTTCACGTCCGAACCTAGCCTCAACAACTGATTCGTACATTCTATTTCAATAGGAAACCAGCCCTCACTTATAGAGAACTGGTTTTGCTCACTTTCATATCCCATGGTCCTCCTATTCCTCCATATAGGAAGGAGCTGGACGGAAAATAAGGAGACCGAGTGCCATAAATCCAATGAGGAAGACCATCAACAGGCTCACTTGGTGATGAATTTGATTTCCCATAGAAATGGTCTGACGGAGACCTGATACTGTATAGGTCATCGGTAAGTAAGGTTGAACCCTTTGGAAGAAGCCTGGACTTAACTCAATCGGATAGGTTCCTGCACTTGAGCCCAACTGTAACAATAAGAGAATCAAGGCAACAAAGGAACCTAAGTGATTATTCCAGCCAATCAAGGCAGTAACCAAGGTCATGAAAGTCCATGCTGCAAGAAGTATCAGACCAAAGGTTGCAAGGGGATAGCTTGGAACAATGCCGATCAAACGGAGGGTCCCATACAGAATGACACTCGCTAAGGTAGCAATCGTACCATTGATCACTAACTTATTTACTGCCCATTCTGAACGTGACGTATAGGCTTTTCCATCAATACGTTTTGCAAAAATAACATTGGTTGAAAGAGCCGCAACCATCAAGGCAACAGACACCATATAAGGTGCCATACCGACCCCATTGGTTGCAACCTTATCCCTATCTTGGTGCGATAGTGTCACAGGTTTAGATACTAGGTCTGCATTTTGGCGATCGACAGCGACAAGAGATAGTTGCTCATGAGCCTGACCCAAAGAAGCTGCCAGACTTTCTGTTCCTGTCTGGAGTTTACCAACTCCAGTGACCAATTCTTGACCACCATTTTGCAACTGACCTGCACCGGCCTGCAATTGAGTAGCTCCATCGGCTAAGCGCCCTGCACCCGCGACAAGGGTAGCCGAGTTCGTATTTAAGGTCCCAAGCCCTGATGCCAATTGATCTGCACCTGCTATGACCTTGGCATTGTTTTCAGCTAATTGATTGGCACCACTGCTTAACTGGGAAACCGCATCAGTATAGAGGTTGATTCCCTGTGCAAGACGAGCACCGCCACTTGCTAACTCAGACTGCAATTGGCTGACACCTCCTGACAAGGTTTGACTACCTGAGGCTAATTGGGAAAGGGCACTATTGGCTTGGCGAATCCCCCCTGACAGCTCTGTGATTGCCGTAGTAGCACCTGGCAAGGCCTGGTTAGCACCGTCCGCCAACTGCTGCACTCCTATTTTCAAGCCTGCTACTTGATCTGTCATCTCACCGGCATTTTCCAATGATGCAAGCGTACTCTCTAAACTAGCAAGTTCTTGTAAAATCTCCTGTGCCTGCGACACTCTGGTAGACGGAGCCCCCTCAAGAGCTGCTACTAATTCTGCTTGTTGTCCAGCATCCATAGCCTGATAAGCCGATGTTGCTTGAAGAGCTGCTACACTAGCTTCTTTATCTGTTTGGCTAGAGGTAATGATGGCTTGTGCCTGAGCCCCAATCATCTGTAAACGAGCTGTTATTCCCGCGGTATCAAGACTTGGAGGGGTCAAGCCTGACACCCTTGTATCCAAATCATTGATTCCTACCTGCAAGCTGGACAAACCTTGAACCAAACTTGCCAAACTTTCTTCCTGTTCCTTGGTTGGGGCTGTAGCTATAGCCAATTGGGACAAACTATTGCTAATTTGATTGGCTCCATCAACCAGCTTTTGAATCTGATCTTGACCAGACTGCAATTGCTGAGCTCCTGCGCGCAATTCAGCCGACTTGCTATCGAGCTGACTTGCTCCTCCCGCTAGACTTCCTACGCCATTCGTATAAGGCAATAAACCACTTACAAGGCTTGTTCCACCCGCTGCAGCCTGAGCCACACTATCCGTATATTGAACAAGACCTGACTGGAGTTGACCTGCTCCTTCTGACAGGGTTTGGGTGGAGTTAGCAAGCGTCCCTAAGCCACTTGCTAAGGTCTGTCCACCTGCTGCCAGAGCCTGACTCCCCTGATAGAGTTGCCAACTCCCATCCGCAGCCTGACCTAAACCAGCTTGTAATTGTGACATACTCGAAAATACAGCTCTCGTATAGGTCTGGGTAATCTTTTCAGACACAGATTCTTGAAGCTTTGTCATAGCGGATTCGCCCATTTTTGCAGCGACAAAACTATGACCTTTTGACGTCTGGTATGCAATCTCCAATTGCTCTGGTTTATCTGTCAAGAGGGTCGCAGCCTTTTGGGATAGATCAGCAGGCAGGGTCACGACCATATAATAGTCACCAGCCTCTAAGCCTTCTGACGCATCTTCACTCGATACAAAATGAAAGTCAAGGCTATTACTTTCTTTCATCGACGCTACCATATCCTGTCCTATCGTTAAGTCCTTGCCCTGAAATTCAGATGGCTGGTCTTCATTGACCACTGCAACAGGCAAGTTCTTGACATTTCCATACGGATCCCACATAGAGGTTAAAAAACTCAGATTGTACAGAGCTGGAATACAGGCGACCCCAATCATCACAATCCATAGACTTGGTTTTTTTAAGACATACTTCAGTTGTTCTAACATGATCCTCTCCTTTATATTCTATCAACCCAACTCTGACCATAGCAGACTAAAAACAACTACCTCAGATTCTTATCCTTGATGAATATTAGACACTCTGTCCAAAATGTGATATAGTTTATTATACAAGGCTAGGAGACAAAAGCAAGTTTCAAAACCTAATTTTAGACACATTGTCCAACACTGTACAAAAGGAGAAATGATGGGCACAGATACACGACGTCAGGAAACAAAAAAAGCCATTTTAGGAGCCATGGTGTCCTGCTTACAGCACCAACCATTCAATGAGATTACGACCACACACCTAGCCCAGACAGCTGGTATCAGTCGCTCCAGCTTTTATACCCACTATCGGGATAAATACCAACTGATTGAAGCCTATCAAGAGGCTCTATTTATCGAGATAGAAGATATTATTACCCAATATAAAGACGAGCGAAGAAAAGTTTTCCTTGAAATCTTCGTTCTCCTCTCTCGTGAACAGCTCCTATCTGCCCTCCTCACCCACAATGGCAGCCAGGAAATCCAAGCCTTTCTCATCAATAAGGTCCGCCTCTTCATCAATAATGACCTGACAGACCACAACGGTCTTGACCCCCTATCTACAGTGGAAAAAGACTACCGTAGCATTTACCTCGCTCATGCCTTCTTTGGCATCGTCCAAGCATGGATCAACAAGGGTAAGACAGAATCCCCAACCGAGATGACCACCCTAGTCCTCAAACTATTACCATAAGTCCAATCCACTCCTAGCAGTGGATTTTTTACTTCAAAAAAAGAGAATGATTTCACTTGATAAATCGTAAGTTTTATCGTCATTTAGTTGATGCCTAACAGTAGTTGATTAGCCCAGGTCGAAATAGCTACATTTCTTTTATGACTTGGGAGCTTGAGGGAACTCTATTTTCTCATAATCCACTGGACGATAACATTCGGTCAGTATTTTTCCGTTTGCATTTAGATCAAACATTCAACCTACAAACACTCAAAAAGGCTCCATCATTCTTGCAGTAGGAAATTCCCCACTGTAGCGTTTATGGAGCCTTTACATTAACAAATGTGTCATAAAATAGATAGTTGCTTGATAAAACCAATACCCAAACTGATTGAGAGCCCTACTCAGACTAACACGACCTCTTCTATCACCTGCAACACACCCGACACATCATTGGATGGCGCCTGGAATCTTGCTGCCTGACAAACACTCTTAGGACTACCGGCCATGGCATAGGAGTGGTCTGCATACAGCAACATCTCCAAATCATTGTCGCTGTCACCGAAAGCCATCATCTCAGAAGGCTCTATCTGCCAGCGCTTGGCGAGAAAATCAAGGGCAGTCCCCTTGTTAACATCCGGTTGCACGATATCGATAAAGTTAAAACCACTCGACACCGCACGCACCCTTCCTTTTCCCGTTGCATTTAAATCCGCCACCAAGGCTTGAATGTCCATTTCTGGTACATCCAAGGTCAAAATAGTAAAGTCATCTTCTGGCAATTTTCTTAAATCCTCAATTTCCCGCCACTCATAATTATGCTTGGTCATCAATGTCTTGAAATCCTCTGGCGCACTTTGGGCAAAATACAACGATTTTAGACCACTAATAGAACAACGATGTAAAAGGTTTTTTTGTGCTAATAGAGCAATCAAATCAGTTACTACTTCTCGTTCAAAATGGTACTCTGCAATCCGCTGACCATTTTCTACAATAACAGCACCCACTTCAGATACAATCGTCATCTGATCGTGGATATCTGGAAAAAAGGATTTGATTTGCTGGTACTGATTGCCCGAAATAGCTACTACCCGAACACCACGCTCTTGTAGCTGCCGCCACACACGGCGAAAACGCTTGCGATCGTACTCATTCTGCGAATTTAAAAAGGTTCCATCCATATCAAAAGCAACCAGTTTCATTCTTGCTTGTTTCATCATCTTCTCTTTCTGTCGTCTTTTCATTTACAAATCATCTTTCAAGCTACAATTCACTTGTAAAGTATGAGCAGTAGACTTGCGAACATCCGTCACAACGAAGTTATAGACAGTCTCCCTATTTCTAGCTATAGGTAGCCTTCTATCACCGCAAGAACTCCCTGATCCACATGGGAAGGAGCAAGATGTTTAGCGACTGCCTTTACACGCTCCGTCGCATTCGCCATCGCATAGGAATGCCCTGCATAAGCCAACAACTCCACATCATTATCACTATCACCAAAAGCAAGAACATCCCGCGCTTTTATTCCTAGTGGTTGCAAAACCTGCTCCACTCCCCAAGCCTTGTGTACGCCTTTGGGTAAAATACTCACCGCACCATAGCCACTGGTCACCGCAAGCACCTCTTCAGCAAACATCTGGTTGCATTCTGCCACAAGCGAATCCACCAACTCCTCTTTCACCCAAAAACCTGCATGGGTAATGACGACATCTCGAGGGACATCACCCAAGTCCTCAAGGCGCACAATCTTATCCCAAAAAGCTTGTAACTGCGCTTGTGTAATCGCTAACCCAGGCTCTGAAAAAGGCTGAGGAGAACGCTTATCAATGTAAATATTGGTATCGCTTGAGAGCATCAAACAATACTCTACTCGACTCTTATAATACTCAACCAGTCTTTCAACCACACTAGCTCCCAAGACCTTGCGAAACAACATCTCCCCCTGATGATAAAAGAGACCGCCATTTTCTGCCAGAAACATGACCCGATCCTCAAAACCTGTAAACAAGTCCAGCAAACGTTCTAGGCTATTACCACTTGCTACAATAAAGGGAATATTCCTTGCTTCTAGCTGGGTAAGAACCCATTCAAACCGCTCACGATCAAATCCACCGCAAGCATCTAAAAAGGTCCCGTCCATATCTGTTACAACTGCTTTTATCATTGCCAGCCTCTACTTTCTTCTATCGCTTTATCTCTTGTCATTCTAGTACAAACCAAGCATTGCTATAGGAGCTGCTCTAGAATAAACCTTGCTTCCACCCACTACCGTTCCTATATTCTATTTTAAAACGAAAGCACTCTAGGACACGAATCTTTCTTTTACCTCCATTATTCATATATCATATTGATGCTACTTATATTGCTTTTGCTGTCATACTCAGAAGCAATACTCCCCCACGCAAACCTATTTTTATCCTGTAATCCCCAGGATTCCAAAATCGTATCATGATATTTTTTTCTGTCTTTTTCATTTTCAGGTGCAAATTCTCTATCCATGCATACCAAGCCAATCATATAGAGGATTTCACCCTTAAAAAAGAAAGAAATGGAGAATGTATGGTTTTGTACCCTACATTTTTTATCCAAAAAAATAATCCTACTCAAATCTTGCCCAGTAAAATAGATAGATCTTTTAAAGTCTTGAAGTGTATAGGTATCCTCTATCCTTAAATCTGTATCGATTTCAAGAATCCCCTTTTTTATATCCATGATTATTTTTCACCTCCTATTATCATAGAGTTCCTCACGATATTTTAGCCCTCATCAAGATCCTATTCCTAGGTCAAGAGTGACTCTTGATAGTCACCAGTTCAAGCCCATAAAGTCTGTCATCTCTTGATAGGCAAGATCGATCCGTGCCTTGGTTTCATCATCTAGCAGGTGACGATTGGGACCACCCTCGATAAAATCTTCCAGTACAAAGGTCTGGTAGGTAAATAAGTCTGTTCCCTCTTTCGGTACACGGCTCACCCAGGTCGGATGGGCTTTGGCTGTCTGAATCCGGGTTCTCCCCTCTTTCTTTTCGAGCGTCACATCCATCAAGACCCCACGCTCGGTCCATTGAGAGTTAGAAACTCCCTCCATGGTTTCAATCCGTTGGTTGGAGAGGAAATTCCCCATCGAGTAGACAATGAGCTTCCGATCCCCATCCTTTTCAATGATTTCTGCTGGCTCTGCTACATGAGGGTGGCCTCCAAAGACAATATCTGCTCCCCATTCTACCATTTGTCGGTAAAGGGCTACCTGTTCCTCTGTCGGCTCTAGCTGATACTCAATCCCCATTTGGGGCATGATGATGGTGAAGTCTGCTTCTACTTCTGCTCGCTCTATTTCTGATTTCATCCGCTCTAGGTTCAAATCAGACAGATGACCTTCATATTCTTCCTGAGAAAGATTTCCCTCCATTCCATTAAAACCGTAGGCGTAAGCTAGGATTGCTATCTTCATTCCCTTGACTTCCTTGATATAGATAGGTGCGGATTCCCGATTACCATCACGGTATACCCCCACCGTATCAATACCAACCTGTTGAAAGGCATCTACCGTAGATACTAGACCTGTCAGGTGCGAATCAAGAATGTGGTTGTGGGCTAAATCAACCACATCATACCCCGTCTGCCAAATAGCACGGACGACCGACGGCGGAGCATTAAACAAGGGATAACCACTCAAAGGATAGTCAGCAGAGATCGTTCCTTCAAAATCTGCTATCGCCAAATCTGCCTGCTCAATCCAAGGTTTTACATAGGTAAAGTTTTCAGTGAAATCATATTGACCATCTGGTTGTTGTGCACTCCAGTAAATCACATCATGGTAGAGCAGATCCCCATGTGCCATCACCCTCGCTGTCTGAACTGCCTGCTCCTGTGGTATCGGCTCTTTCACGACTGCTGAAACTGCACGAGGAGATGATGGTGCTGTCGAAGCAATAGATGAGACGTAAGACCAAAGAACTGATCCACCAGAAACAAGGCCTGCTACTCCTCCTACCACCATTACGAATAAAAAGGCATAGCCAATCCATTTCTTCCTCTGCTGACGGCTACGTTTACCAACGCGGGCTCTTCTTCTCTTCATCATCCCCTCCTCCTTTCTTCCAGTATACGCTATTCTTACTGAAAAAGCTAGGCAATGTCTACAAAAGGCAAATTCTGACCTTGCTGGCTCACCCAGTCGGACTTCTATTCTATCTGTACTTTCATCTCCGCAATCAGATGTTGACTTTTTATAGAGTAGGAGATAGACACCATCGCTTCAAAATCTCGATGGTTCTTTTTCCACTTCCACGCTTGGAACACTAATAAGATACGAGAGAGCAAAAAACAAGCGAACACTAGGGGAACGAACGAAAAAGCTTTTGGGCATATGCACAAGCAAATACCGATTTCTCCTTCCAACCATTGAGGACAACACTCTCTAAACGATAACAGCAAACGAGGCGGAACCCCTTGTCCCAACCTCGTTTATCCTAATCTATATACTGTAAGGTTCCTCGGAAATCATCCAGACTGTCATAGCCCTTTTCTGCCATGATGGCTTGCAATTCGGCTGTAATACGCTCAAAAGCTTCAACACCTTCTTTGTGAAGGGTCGTTCCAACCTGCACCATGCTAGCCCCGCAGAGGATATGCTCAAAGGCATCCCGTCCTGTCAAGACACCACCTGTTCCGATGATTTGGATCTCTGGCTTGAGACGCTGATAAAAGGCATGGACATTGGCAAGAGCTGTCGGCTTGATATACTCACCACCGATTCCCCCAAAACCATTTTTAGGACGGATAACAACCGACTCATCCTCAATGTAAAGCCCATTTCCAATCGAATTAACACAGTTGATAAAGGCAAGCGGAAATTGATTGAAAATTGCTGCTGCTTGGTCAAAATGTACCATATCAAAATACGGTGGCAACTTAATGCCCAGTGGCTTTTTAAAGTAGCTAAAGACCTCTTTTAAAATTCCCTCTGTCGTCTCAAAATCATAAGCAATCTGGGGTTTTCCTGGTACATTTGGACAAGATAAATTCAATTCAGTCAAGCCGATGAAGTCACTTGCTTCAATCTTTTTCAAAATCGTGTGCGTTTCCTCTTGAGACATGCCAACTACCGATAAGAAAAAGGTACGATTGGGCTCTTTTTCTTGCAATTCCAAGAGATAGTCTAGATAGTAATCCAAGCCCTGATTTGGCAACCCCATGGAATTAATAGAGCCAAGCGGTACATCTTGATAGCGTGGCTCAGGATTTCCAGCTCTCTCTCCTAAGGTAGCCGTCTTGGTCACAAAGGTTCCGGCTTGTGAGTTTTTTACTTCCTCTAACTCTGCAATGGTCATGCAGGCAACCCCTGCGGCATTCATCAAGCAATTTTCAAAAGCAATACCTGCAATGTGCGTCTTGGTCGATGGCATACTGTCCTCCAAAATCCTTATTTCGTCCATTCTATCATAAAATCATGCGAAAAAATAGCCTAAGCTCGCTTCTTATCTCACAAAATTTCTCACAAAAATTGTCAGAATTTTTACTATTTCACTTTACATTTACACCACTTGATGCTATAATAGCAAGCATAAAGATTAAATTGTCTGAAAATTTAATCTTAAGCTTTATACTCCCTAGAATCAACAATCTGAAACTAGCGATAGCAAAAGAGTTTGGTTTTTCGAGTATCATTCTAAGTAGAAAAGGTGACACTATCTTATGACAACTGCAAAAGACTATATCCAGCACTCATTTGAAGCTGTAAAAGCCCGCAATCCACATGAAACTGAGTTTTTACAGGCCGTTGAGGAATTGTTCAATACACTTGAGCCTGTGATTGAAGCACATCCAGAATATATCACTGAAAACATCTTAGCTCGCCTGGTCGAGCCTGAGCGTATCATTAGCTTTCGTGTACCATGGACAGACAAGGATGGAAAGATTCAAGTAAATCGTGGCTATCGGGTTCAATTCAACTCAGCGGTAGGACCTTACAAGGGGGGGCTTCGTTTCCACCCAACCGTCAACCAGTCCATATTGAAGTTCCTTGGTTTTGAGCAAATCTTCAAGAATGTCTTGACAGGCCTACCAATCGGCGGTGGTAAAGGGGGATCTGACTTTGATCCCAAAGGCAAGACTGATGCAGAAATCATGCGTTTCTGCCAAAGTTTCATGACAGAACTTCAAAAACACATCGGACCATCTCTTGACGTCCCAGCTGGTGATATCGGTGTCGGTGGTCGTGAGATTGGCTACATGTATGGTCAATACAAACGCCTCCGTCAATTCGATGCTGGGGTCTTAACTGGCAAACCTCTTGGCTTTGGTGGTAGCTTGATTCGCCCAGAAGCTACCGGTTACGGTCTTGTCTACTTCACTGACAATATGTTGCAAGCAAATGGCAAATCATTCAAGGACCAAACTGTTCTTATTTCTGGCTCTGGAAATGTAGCACAATTCGCCGTTCAAAAAGCGACTGAACTCGGTGCTAAGGTCATCTCTGTATCGGATTCAAATGGTTACATCATTGATGAAAACGGAATTGACTTCGACCTTCTTTGCGAAATCAAAAACAAGCGTCGTGCCCGTCTGACAGAGTATGCTGCCGAAAAGGCAACAGCTACTTATCACGAGGGATCTGTTTGGGCATATGACGGAAAAGCAGATATCGCTCTTCCATGTGCGACCCAAAATGAAATCGATGGTGAAGCTGCTAGTCGCCTCGTAAAAAACGGTGTTTACTGCGTTGCTGAAGGGGCTAACATGCCATCTAACTTGGATGCGATTCATACCTACCAAGAACATGGTGTCCTTTATGGACTAGCTAAGGCTGCGAATGCTGGAGGCGTTGCTGTCTCTGCACTTGAAATGAGCCAAAACAGCCTTCGTCTCTCATGGACAGCTGAAGAAGTAGATAACCGCTTGAAAGATATTATGGCAAACATCTTCAACACCGCTAAAGAAACAGCTGAGAAGTACAATCTTGGCAAAGACTACCTAGCTGGGGCTAATATCGCTGCCTTTGAACAAATCGCAGACGCTATGATTGCACAAGGCTTAGTATAAATCCCCTAATGAAGCAGGGATAAGGTCTACAACAATTTCCAAGTCCATCATAGAGTACGATTGACTGGAATAGTTCTAAATGAGGTTGGACACTTTTATGTGTTCCAACCTCTCTTTATAGCCTTTGAGCTAAATCTATAACGGAACACGTCATCAGTCTTCCAAATAATATAGTCGTTTCGTTCCCTTTTATACTCAATAAAAATCAACAGTAGATTAACTTTCACCATTAAGAATTGTGAAAGGTTGGAAATGAGAGTAGCACCGCTCATTTCCTTCTAATCGAAGCCGAAGGTAGAACGAGCCTTCACCAAGGCAAGGTGACGAAGGATCCTTTTGAGTTTTAAAGAGTATTAGTACTAGGCAACGAGCTGCAGGCTATACTGGAGTAGGGCAAAGTGAGGAGACTGGACAAAAAGTCTTCGAAATAGAAAACAGCTTGGAATCACGTTATTCGAAACGTTGATTCCAAGCTGTTTTTATCTATTCAAACTTTAAGCGAAGCGAGAAATTGTTAGTTTTCTCCCAGCCTCGTTGGACAGAGGGAAACGGAGTTTCCACAATCGTCGAAGAAATAAAAAAATGAAATGAGTATAACCGATGACAGCTGGGCCATCTTTCTATATAAACTATCAACTATAAACTTTCTTCCTGTTGAAAATTCCACACATTTCCCTCATACATCAAACGATAGTTGGGGACGATGTCCACCCCATAGATGAGAGTATACTTGACTGTTTCTCCCGGATTGATTTTCTTTTTTAAAGCAACATCATAGGTTCGATTATCAAGAGTGTAGACAGCTTCCAGTTCGTCACTATTACTGCTTTTTGTCCCAAATAAGAGACTGTCACGCTCATCAAAATAGATGGATTGCTTCGTCGGATTTTTCACTTGAATGCTGACGATCAAAGCTTGATCATAGTAGAAGTCTTCCAAGTCTACTCCAGCATCTAACTCTAACGATTGCACCGTAAACTTCAAGCCATTTTGCAATTCTACTTCTTGGCCCACTTCCTGCTCTGTAACCAACCCTGCCCCTATGTCATCGTAACTCTCTTGCCCATAGCTAGACGAATACGAGGAGCTCGCTACTCCCAAGACGATTAGAAAGAGTAAGATTCCCAATATGAAGGCTACAGTAGCTCCTGCAATCGTCGTCCAAAACAAGGGCTGTTTGTAGAGCGGTTTTTTCCTATAGTAAACGTGACCATCTTCAATGATAAATTCTTTCGGAAACATCGTTTCTCCTTTTCTACTGATTTGTTAGATCAATACCTGCTGCAAACAAGGCTTCTTGATAGAGGGTATAAAATTGTTGGTAGATACTATTTTGCTGACCATTGGTGACAAAGAATTGCACTCGAAAGACGAACTGCCCATTGTCAAGTGTCTGTGGACCGATCATCTTGACCTCTTTAATGGCCGACAAGCTCCCTACCTCTTTTTGATTGACTGCTACTATCACCTCTTCAACCTTAGCCAAATCAGCGCTTAAGCCAAGTGGCAGATCAACCTGCACCCGCATATCTCCCCGTGATTGGTTGCTGACCACGAGAATATTACGGTTCGGAATAAAATGAAGGGTCCCATCTGCATCACGTATCTGAGTGGTCCGAATCCCTACGCTAACAACCGTGCCTTTTATCTTAATCACCCCATTGGTCAGACGAACCACCTCTCCCACATCAAACTGACGTTCTAGAAGAATGAAAAAGCCATTAACCAAATCAGATAAGAAGCCCTGGGCACCCATTCCAATTGCAACTCCAGCAATTCCAGCTCCTGCTAACAGACTAGAGACAGGAAGCCCTAAAATCGTCAAGACCGAGTACAGCAAGAGAAAATACAAGACATAATTCATGCCACTTTCCAGGAGGCGCGCGATGGTCTTCTGCCGTCCAATATCTTGATTGGCTATCCGCAAAGAGGATAAAAATACTTTTTTGATAGAGAAGGCTACGATTTTTTTAAGAATATAAAACACAAGTACTAGTAGAATAAGCGATAACAGCTTACTTACCAGCTCCGTCAATAGCGCTTCTACATCAATCTGGGCTAAATAGTTGCTAAAAAAATGCACCTGCTTCTCCTCCTTCTTTCGCTATTATACCATAAACTAGTCTCTGAGGACATCAAACTCTATGCCTTGCCCTAATATTCTAATTCCCGTCCTAGTTGTCCTTAAAATACCGCTTTGTTTCACGAATGATAATCGGTGACAAAGCCAATAAGGCAATCAAATTAGGAAGTGCCATGAGCCCGTTGACAATATCAGCCATTATCCAGATGATATCCAGTTGAAGAAAGCCCCCTAGAGCGACCATGGCAATAAAAATGAAACGATACAGTAAAATAAATCGCGTCCCAAAGAGAAATTCAAAGCATCTCTCCCCATAATAGCTCCAGCCTAAAATCGTCGTAAAGGCAAAAAGAACCAGACTAAAGGTTAAGGCAAGGGCGCCAGGATTTCCAAACAAGGTCGCAAAAGCTGCTTGCGTCAAAGGTGCACCCTGCAATCCTTCGACTGTCCATTGACCCGTCACCAGAATTGACAAACCTGTCAAACTACAGATAATAATCGTATCAATAAAGGTTCCAATCATCGAAATCAAGCCCTGCTCAACAGGCTGGTTGGATTTAGCAGCCGCAGCTGCAATCGGTGCTGACCCGAGCCCTGATTCATTTGAAAAGACCCCTCTTGCAATTCCATTTTGAATCGCCGCACGAACGCTCACCCCTGCAAATCCTCCAAGCGCTGCAGTCGGAGTAAAAGCACTTTTTACCACCAGGGCAAGAACCGGCAAGAGTTGGTTGATATTCACTATTAGCAAAGCCAGCGTTGCTACGATATAGACAAGTGCCATGAAAGGAACAACCTTGGTCGAAACCTTGGAAATTGATTCAATCCCACCAAAGATAATAACTGCGACAATTACTGCTAGAATGATGCTAACAAGTTGTGGCGAAAAAGAAAAACTACTTTCCAAAGAAGAAGTAATTGAATTGACCTGTGCAAAGGTTCCAATACCAAGAAAGGCCACCAAAACTCCTGCAATGGCAAAGAAAATCGCTAAGGGCTTCCACTTTTCTCCCATACCGAGCGTGATATAGTGCATGGGACCTCCTGCTACTTGACCATTGGCATCTTTGGTGCGGTATTTAATGGCTAAAAAACCCTCTGCATACTTTGTTCCCATACCAAAAAAGGCTGCAACCCACATCCAAAAAAGAGCCCCAGGACCACCAGTCTTAATAGCAGTCGCAACACCAACAATGTTTCCTGTACCAACCGTTGCTGCAAGGGCTGTACAGAGGGCTGCAAAGCTAGAGACATCTCCCTGACCACTTGCATCATCTGACAACACTAAACGAAAGGCACCCGGCAATTTTCGAACTTGGAAAAGCCCCAGCCGAAGTGTAAAGTAAATTCCCGTCCCCACTAAAAGCATGAGTAAAGGGGGGCCCCAGACCAGACCATTCAGGTCTTGTAAGATTTCTAACATTCCTATCTCCTCCAGATCTTAGTTCTTCAATCAAAACGAAAGAGCCTGACGACCATCGTCAAACTCTGTTTTAACCATAATACAGATAGGAGCTGGGGCGGTAGAACCATAGAACAATCCTATCCACTAGCCTAGAGGAAATACATTTCCAATATCCTATGCTCTGTCCTTTTGCCTGAGAGTTTGAGTGAATGCTTGCACTTCACCTTGCCCCTTCGGCGCCATTACGGTCTCTCCAGAGTTCCGTCTTTCCCACAGTTAAGCCCTTGGCCCTTCTATGCGATGTCAACCGGTATTCGTTTTGTATACTCAGCCAAAGCTGAGATGATTTACTTACTAGTATACCGAAAAAATGGAAAAAGGCAAGAACATTTTTTGAAAAATTTCATAAAGAGCAATCGATTCCCTACATTTCTAGCCATTTCCTATCCTTTCCTACTCCATGAAGTACTTGATATCAAGCCCCTTATTTCCACTATCAGCTACATCAGCCTCAGCGGTCTATGGTCTATGCTACACTGGTATAAACTAGCCCCTACAAAGGCAACTAGGTTTCTGATGACCAATGACCCATTATCTGGATTCAACACATAAAGGGCTCTAATCCTACAGATAAGCATGATCTCTTACCACGCCAAACGCATGAAACTGAAATAGTTTCAGAAAAGGTATGTAAGCGATCTTATCATAGCGCCCAGTGCCTAAAAAGTGGTATCC